>NZ_JAAHHM010000360.1:0-1346 GCF_010692445.1 Moorena sp. SIO3E8
GCTACGGGAAGGCAAGACTCGATCAAAAAGGGTAGAGGGATATGGGAGGCGCTTGGTCACTACACAACCAGCCCATCGGAGCATGTCCAACTCTACCCAAATTCATGATCAACTGTTAGACTTTCTGTGTCAATACAGCAGCTACCCTCGATCTGCGCCATCTAAAAACCTTAGCCTGGATGGTGAGTGCCTTAATTAGCAGTGGTAAGCTTTGCCTTAGTGCCATAGAACCTTATGTCTGATGCCTCGCCAAACAAGCCCAGAGCTTTGAACGTCGGTGGCACCGCTTTGTGAGCAATCGACTCATTGGTGTGAAGGGGCTATATATTCCCTTGGTGCTAAAGGCAATTGAAGAATTGGCAGTCTCATCGTCTGTACCTTGCACTCGATACCACAGTGCTTTGGAATCGCGCTCTGTATGATTCATCTATCACTGGTGTGTTGTGGTCGTGCCGTGCCATTTCTGTGGCAAGGGTCGGAGCATAGCAGTGCCACGGTGGCTTCCCTTGGAATATCAGCCATTGTTACGCCAAGCCCGGTGGATATTGCGTCAACATGCCGATGTGATGCTCAAAGCCGACCGGGGTTTCGCCAACCACGCTTTGATGAACTGGTTACTTTGGAGCAATTGGCACTACTGCCTACGGCTGCCCTGTGATGTCCATTTGCTTCGGTCCGCGTCGCTATCCGATTGAAGTCAGTTATCTGTGGCCACAAAACGGAGTTGCAGTTTTCTATCACCATGTGGGTTTATGGCAAGATGGAAAACACCGCTCTCATCTGGTGTTAGCCATAGTCATTGGGGTCAAAGAGCCTTGGGCGGTCATCACCGATGAAACCACCACCATTATGACTCTGTGGCAATACGGTTTGAGGTTCCGGGTCGAGGAATTATTTAAGCGACAGTAAGTCGGGAGCCTTTGAACTCGAAGACTCCCGCATCCGCAATGGCGAGCTCTCGAACGGCTCTACGAGCGTGGCTGCGGTGGCACTACTGTACGGCACGACTCAAGGCATGGCTGTTCAACTACTTTGTCTGCGACGGCAGGTCGTTCGCGTAGCGTGACTGCATGTCAATCCTCATTGGCATGCATGGTCTGAGTTACCTGAAAATTGGTCTGCGCTGGCTAATGGGAGTCCTCCACAAAAGTCGTCAACTTTTAACACCCGTCCCCTTGCTACCCAAAGACCCGCAACCGTGCTTTGCGCCGCTCTTAAAGCTCGTCAGGATTTTTACGTTCGCGTAGCGTGACTGCATGTCAATCGCATCTGGTTCTCACGGATTCAGTCGTTACAGTGTCGAGCCTGATACGTCTTGGTTTCACACAGATGTGTCAGGCAGCCAG
>NZ_JAAHHM010000361.1:0-1331 GCF_010692445.1 Moorena sp. SIO3E8
CCTGGCTGCCTGACACAAGTGGCTCAAAGCTTGCAATGACGTTGTTTGCGAGAAAAGGGGCAGAGTGATAGGCAAGCGCAAGAGTCACTACACAACTAGCTCAACAGCAAGCATGTCTTACTCTACCCAACTTTATAATCAGCTATTTAACTTTTTGCGTCAATACAGCCGCGCTCCGCGATCTGCGTCATCTCAAAACAAAGCGCCTGGATGGTAAGCGCAAGAGTCTGTAGTGGTCAGTATCGTCTTCCGGCCTGGGAACCTTATGTGCCAAGCTGATGCTTTATTTGCCCAGAGTTTTGAGCGCCGGTGGCATCGATTTTTTGGCAATGGACTGATTCGCGTGAATCGGCTGTATATTCCCCTAGTGCTACTGGCCTTAAAAGACTGGCAGTCTCACCGTCGTGTGTATTGCTCTCGATACGGAGCGTGCTGTGGAATCGTTACTGCATGATTCATTTATCGGTAATCTGTTGTGGACGCGCTGTGCCATTTCTTAGGCAGGTATGGGAACATAGCAGTTCTACCGTTGCCGCAAGAAACTTATAGACCGTTGTTACGCCGAGCCCGGTGGCTATTGCGTCAACATCCCGTGATCATGCTCAAAGCACATCGAGGTTTCGCGCTTTCTTGACCTGATGAGTTGGTTGCAACAAGCGCTTGGCATTACTGCCTACGGCTGCCATGTGATGTACTACTGCATGGTCCGGTGTCGCTATCCGATTGAAGTCCGCTATCTGTGGCCACCATGCCACAGAGGCATTTTTTGATCATAATGTCGGTCATAGGCTTGATGGGGAGCATCGCTGTAACCTTGTATTAGCTAAAGTCAAAGGGGTCTTCGAGCCCTGGGCGGTGATCACCGATGAGCCCCCCACCTTACTTTCACTGTGGCAATACGGTTTTCGGTTTGAGGTAGAAGAACTATTTTTAGATAGTAAATCAGGAGCCAAAGAACTTGAGGACTCTCGGATTCGCTCAGCACAAGCGCTCGAACGACTCTACGAGCGTGGCAGCCGTGGCCTTACTTTATGCTACTACCGGTCGGTATGGCTGTTCAACTTCTTCGCTTAGGTCGGCAGGTAGATCCCCATTGGAAACGAGGTCTAAGCTATCTCATGCATTGGTCTGCGCTGGCTCAAAGGAGTAGTCAATAAAGGTAGGCAACTCAGTCGCGCCAGTACCGTTGTTACCATTAGATCCGCAACCGTGCTTTGCTAGCCATAAAGCTGAGCATGATTACTACGACCAGATTTGGTTTTCCCGTATTCGGTCTTTAAAGTGTAGAACCTGATCTGTTTGCTTTTCACACAGATGTGTCAGGCAGTCAG
>NZ_JAAHHM010000362.1:0-1311 GCF_010692445.1 Moorena sp. SIO3E8
TAATACCATAAAGTTCCTGAGTCAGGCTGTGTCCTTAGCAGTCAGGCAGCGTTCTCACGAATTGTCTCTGATTCCGCTTTTGAAGTGAGTGGGGTGACTTTGTCAATCTCTACACCTGAATGCTTACAGACTAGGTTTTGATAATCAGCACCGTCTCTGGTTCTTCCACAATTTTACGGAGCTGCTCCAGGCTTTCATACCCGTGTTTTTAAACCGGGGATGAAAGCCTGGTGGCGACTTTAGTCGCCGTGAAAAAGATTAAGTCACAACTTGACAGTTTAATCAAAGCATGTTAGCGTAATAATCTATCGATTAGAGGTCGATATTCGGTGATTATATCAGAGTTTAAGGCGTACGGAAGACCCCTTCAATATCAAGCTATTTACGAGGCAATTCGGACAGTCAAATTCATCCGGAATAGTTGCATTCGTCTATGGATGGACAATAAAGGAACTGGAAAGTATGACCTTAGCAAGTATACTAAAATACTAGCTAAAAATTTCCCGTTTGCTAACGAATTAAACTCTACCGCCCGGCAAGCTGCGGCTGAGAGGGCGTGGTCATCGATATCTCGCTTCTTTGAAAATTGCAAGAAGAAAGTACCTGGAAAGAAAGGTTATCCAAGATTCCAAAAACACTGTAGGTCGGTTGAGTATAAACAATCAGGATGGAAATTATCCCCTGACAAGAAATCAATTACCTTCAGTGATAAAAAAGGAATCGGGAAGCTCAAGCTTAAGGGTACTTGGGACTTATGGCGCTTTGACCAAAAACTAATCAAGCGGGTTCGGATAGTTAAAAGGGCTGATGGTTACTACGTTCAATTCTGCATTTCGGTTGATGTAAATGAACAATTAGAGCCAAGCCATTCGACTATCGGGTTGGATGTAGGGCTAAAAGAGTTTTACACTGATTCCATGGGCAACACGCAACCCAATCCTCGGTTTTATAGAACCGGGGAAAAGCGATTAAAGTTTTATCAGCGCCGGGTTTCCCGAAAAAAGAAAGGCTCATCCAATCGAAGGAAAGCCATTAATAGATTAGGCAGGCAGCACCTCAAAATAAGTAGGCAACGCGAAGAACATGCCAAGAGACTGGCACGTTGCGTAATCCGGTCTAACGACTTGGTCGCCTATGAAGACTTGAGGATTAAGAACTTAACTAAAAATCATTGTCTTGCTAAATGTGCGGCTCGTTCCAGTCAGGAGCCTTTAGAAAGTAAAGGGGTATGGACTGGGGGATTCGCGAGGAACTAACTCCTCAAAATCCTAACTGTCCATTTGATACAGGTGAAAGTCCTGTCCTTGAAGA
>NZ_JAAHHM010000363.1:0-1296 GCF_010692445.1 Moorena sp. SIO3E8
TGCGGTCTCGGGTTTTCGGCGCGGCGGCGGCGGGGGATCCCGGACCACAATGGCCTCTTCGATCGCTTCCGGTTCGGTCAGGTCGATCGGCACGGTCGAGTCGGACTCGATCGAAGCCTGAACTTCTTCCGGATCGGGAGCCGGCGGATCTAGTTGAGTACAACCGGACACCGCCAGGAATACCGGCCCCACAACAGCCCAAGGACGAATCATATTGCAATTCTCGACACAAGGTCGCGATGACCTAGTTTTGTCGCCTGTCTCTACTTCGATTCAACATCCCTGTCCGTGTTTACTGCCAGTTTTCGGAGCTGAACGCCGGATTTTCTCTCTGAACGACTTCAGAGCAGCCCCTTACCCCTACAAGCAAACAACCGCGGCTGGATGTGATCATTTTGTGTCCGCACCGTCAGAATAGCATGCAACGGCGATTGGCGGAAATGTCGTATTTTGTATTACTTTAATCACTTAATCGTTGGAATCGCCTCTAAAACTTGAGTGGAATCATGGAGATTCGCCTCAACGATTGACAGACGCGCCCGCCCGTCCTGAAATCAGGCGAAGCATAAGGGGTTTGGCAGAGAAAAAAGCCATAAAGCCCACAGCTCAATGACACTGGGAGACATTGTATGAAATTCCTAACAAAATCGGCGCTTGCTGCGGCGTTTATCGCGGGTGCCGGTGCGCCCGCCTTCGGCCAGGACGCCGTCGTGAATGTCTATAACTGGTCAGACTATATCGACGAGACCATTCTCAAGGACTTCGAAAAGGAAACCGGGATCAAGGTCGTCTATGACGTCTTCGACTCGAACGACATTCTGGAGACCAAGCTTCTGGCCGGCGGCACCGGCTACGACGTGGTGGTGCCCAGCGGCACCTTCCTGTCCCGGCAGATCCAGGCCGGCGTATTCCAGCCGCTCGATAAGTCGAAACTTTCCAATCTTGGCAACATGTGGAATGTGGTGAGCGAACGCACCGCCAAGTACGATCCTGAAAATGCCCACTCGATCAACTACATGTGGGGCACGACGGGAATCGGCTACAACGTGAAGATGATTGCCGAACGCATGCCGGACGCACCGGTCGATTCCTGGAAAATGATCTTCGATCCCGAAGTGATTTCCAAGTTCGCCGACTGCGGCGTGTTCATGCTGGATGCCTCGGATGAGATGATCCCCGCTGCCCTGAACTATCTCGGCGAGGACCCGGACAGCCACGACCCGAAGGTCATCGCAAAGGCGGAAGAGCTTCTCCTCTCGATCCGTCCCCACATCCAGAAGTTCCATTCTTCGGAGA
>NZ_JAAHHM010000364.1:0-1281 GCF_010692445.1 Moorena sp. SIO3E8
GATCCATTATTTTGGACTAGAACCGATCATCAACAGCGGTACAGTCGCCAATATCGTCTTCAATATGACCCCTAACGGTGACTTCATCTTCCTGGAAGATGACGGCGATCCGGGCAACGGCTTCTCTCGATTGCGTAGTGGCGATGCTGGCTTTGAGACAACCATTTTTGCTGACCCGACGAACTCGCTGACGATCAACGGGTTGAATGGGAACGACGCGTTGAATATCGATCCGAGTTTGGTGAATCCAATACCGGCCGGTGGGCTTTTCTTCAATGGCGGATCGGGCAACAACCTGCTGGCCCTGTTGCCAGCCACCTTCAATAATGTCACCTATGACTTCGCCTCAGCCTCGATCGGTGAGATTGACCTTGATGGCTCAATCATCAGTTATAGTGGCATCGAGCCCGTTTTTGACAACATCACCTCCACCGAGCGAGTTTTCAACCTGCCGGATCTGCCCAACACGCTGTTCCTGTCGGATAGCAATTTCCCCAACAATGTTTCTAGTCGTTTAACCAGCTTGGATTCAACACCCCAAATCGAATTCCGTAATCCGAGTGATGACATTTTCATTAATGGTGGCACGCTGGTCGACAAAATCAACATTGGTGACCTCGAGCCCGAACTAGATGCAACCATCAATTTTGATACTGGACTTGGTAATGATGTGATTACTAGCACCGTTGGCCTGAGTTTGACCCAGACTTTGCCGGATATGAACATTTTTGGTGGCGATCATACGGGTCCGACCGGTGACGAATTCAGGCTGGTAAGTGGGAGTGAGTTGGGTGATTTTAGCCTGACGATGGCGTCCAATGGTGATCGTCTGATTGGTCTGGAAGATGAATTACTCATCCTGCTCAACGGCATCGAGCGCTTCCAAAACAGGGTTCTGTTTGCCACCCACGATATTGAGTTTTCGCGGGCGATGCAGGCTCGAGTGGGTATTGCTCGAGCGTTGATTAACGAGCCGAGGCTCTATTTTATGGATGAACCGATTAGTACCCCTGAGTTAGGTCCAGCGACAGGCTTCTATTTTGAGAGTGTGGTGCCGACCACTGCGTTGTCGCTGACGACTGGAATAGGGGATGATGAGTTGCTGGTGGTGGGGTTACCGGCCGGTCTCAATCTTACCCTCGATGGCGGCGCTGACAACGACATTCTCACCGTCGATCCAGCTCATCCAGCCACTATTCTAAACTTCGAAATTGTCCAGGCTTTACTCGAGCAATTCCTGCCCATTATCGCCACGCCGTAATCTTTGTTGACAGCTTGTTG
>NZ_JAAHHM010000365.1:0-1278 GCF_010692445.1 Moorena sp. SIO3E8
TAATACCATAAAGTTCCTGAGTCAGGCTGTGTCCTTAGCAGTCAGGCAGCGTTCTCACGAATTGTCTCTGATTCCGCTTTTGAAGTGAGTGGGGTGACTTTGTCAATCTCTACACCTGAATGCTTACCTTTTACCAAAATTAAAGAGTGATATTGATGATTACAAATGTGTTCCAAGTTTTGTACCTATAGAACCTGTTGCAGAAATAGAAGATTTAAATACAATCGCACCAGATAGTATAGTACAAAATACTCCTATACAATATTTATCCCAAGAAAAACCAACGAGAGAGATACAAGCTGGTTCATGGTCACAAGGTCAAAAAAATTTAATGTCAAGAATGAGTGATCAATATAATTCTTTAGCAGAGTATATAATCAAAAATTTTGAATGTTAATCAGAAGCTGGGATTATCTGCTAATACTTATTTTTTTTCTCTTGCGTACTTGTTATGCTAAATAAACACTTTGGCAAAGGGAGCTAAGGCCGTGGGCTACGCTTCCCGGACAAAGCTGGGACTTCGGAGCAGAACCGGTGGGTGGAATGGGCATCTTGCCCGTTACAATCGGACGGACTGTCCCAATACTGGCTACCGAGAAAATCAGGGGGAGCCCGTCCCTAAAGCACCCTAGGGAACTGTAGCAGCAATAAATCACAAATCAATCGAATTGGTATATAGGGCTTAGCGCTATATATATTTAGGAACCTTTGGCAGATTGACTGTCTTGATTGAGCGCGGTCAAATAATTCTAATGGAAGAGGTTATCTACCGAGAGGCAGATCTAACCTAAGAGCAGTAGCTCGATTTCTCAATTTAGAGGACACAAAGATGAAAGCAATTTTCGGTGCTCTACTACCAGGACTGATCACAACCGGTTTTGTAGGCGCAACACTACTACCCGCTGCACCAGCAGCTGCGGGTGATTTACTAAGAGATATCGGTATTGGTGCCGCTGCTGGTGCAGTAGTTGGAGAATTAAGTGACAACGGCTCATTGATTGGTAATAGTGCCAATGGCGCTGCCGCTGGTGCTGCTGTCAATGCTAGTGACATACTCCCGACGTTGCCCGCTTAGGGACAACGCGGGCTTCTTGCCAACACCAGGTATCCCTATCGGGCTTTGCCCGACGCTACGCGAACGGTTGCTCGGCAATTAAACTAAGCCAGTAAGTCACCTTACTGACTCGTCTCCAAAACCGGACGTGAAAGTTTCCCCTCATCCGGCTCCTCGCGACGGAATCTCTTGTCAGTGGTACCTCTACATTAGAATGGGTTGTC
>NZ_JAAHHM010000366.1:0-1261 GCF_010692445.1 Moorena sp. SIO3E8
AATATAGCAGAGAAAGAGTTGGTTAGGACAAAAAGTGCAAAGCGTTATCGATAGCATCCTGTAAACCATCAAATTGATCAAGAGTTTTTCTCAAATAGTGTTTGAGTCTTGCCCAAAATTTCTCAATAATATTTGCGATCAGGTGAATAAGCGGGCAGAAATACCAGTTCACATCCTGGGAGACGAAACCTTAGAATAAAGAAGCCTTATTTCATTAGTTTTCACCTTTTTACCCATAACCTGTCCCCTAGAAAGGCTTCTTTATTCTTACGGTAACTTCAAACCATTTCAATTAATTGTTTTATCTGAGCCGATTTGTGAAAACTCGCCTGATCCATAATGACTATTTGTCCAGGTAATAACTCGGGTACGAGGAAAAATTCTACCCACATCTTAATTAGTTGAGTGTTGCAGTATCCAGTAAAAGTTATTGGGGCAATAATTTGACGACAACATGATGCAGCTACCATGCTTATTCGTTCTGTTTTATGTCCCAATTTGAGGTCGTAGTATCGTTGATTTTTCTCACACCAACCGTAGGGATAATCTTCTGTATCATCGACTCCTGCTTCATCGACGTAAACGAATCTCTGGTAAGCATACTTACTGATATACTTGATAAACTCAGCTCGCTCTTCTTCATTTCTTTCTCTGTACCCGTAAGTTTTTTTTTCTCGTAAAGCCAATGCGCTTTAAAGCTTTACCTATGGTAATACGACTAATTTTTTCTTGCCATCTTTCGGCCATCTGTTGTTGAGTTTTACCACCATTTTCTTGAGCAAATTTGCGAAATTCCTCTAAGTTTTGAATTTTTGGGGCAGGTCCTCTGCTGTAGTTCCGCTTTGCTTTAAAGCTTCCCGTTTCGGCTCTGGCTTTTAGCCACAAGTCTAAAGTATTTCGGCGCTTTACCCAACATTCGGCAGATATGGCTTTTTTTCTCACCACGATCTACGGCGGCGTTCGCGAAGCGTGGCGTAGCCGTATCGCCTTTTCTCTAAAATCATCGCTATAGGGTGATGGCATTTGTCCTCCTTACTAACTCAGGGTAAGCGCAATAAAAAATGCCTCATCATGTGCATTGGTCGGATATCGGTTGATCGTGGCTCAAAACCCCTATAATCTCGTAGAACTTTACTCACAATAGAGTGAATTTGTTGATAATGAGCCAGTTTTTATCAATAAGCCATAGCTTATTGATTTTTGCGCAAATCCTGCTTACTAACTCCTCTATTATGTCCTAACTATCCCTTTCTTTGCTATA
>NZ_JAAHHM010000367.1:0-1248 GCF_010692445.1 Moorena sp. SIO3E8
CAGGGCTATTTCATTCTAAAAATGCGCTTGAGTGTGTCTAGTCCAAATTGGCAGTATCGCTGTGCTTGAGCCATATTGGAGAAGCCATTGGAGCGATAGATATTCAGCGCAAAATTACGAGCAACTGCAAAGATTTGAGGTAACTGATGCATGCGAATGCGAGAAGCATCTTCTTCCTGAGTGACATCTCGCACATAATGGACTTTGTTTTCTACCCCCCAATACCCCCGAATACGTTGGGCAAAGGATTCCGCAGACTCGATGAAAGAAGCCACATAGTAGCGTGTTTCGGTTTCCAGCTGGTGTTGTTTCCCTTTTTTGAATTGTCGAACACTTTCCACTCGGATTAGTGTTTTTAGCCCTGGCCAGGACAAGATGTTTTCGAGTTGTGTGCAGATGCTAACGGAGCGCTTTTCGATGCGTCCATGGCCAATACTTACTTCAGTATGACTTTGTTGAGGAACAAAGTGGGCTTTGACGCTTTTGAATAGGTTGCCCTGATTGCCTTTAAGGGCACCTAGGTAGTGATTTTCACTCTCAATGATCAACTGAGCCGTTTTTTTTGAGTGCTAATCGCATCAAAGGCGAACACCACACCCTTGACAGCCAGTTGTGTAATAAACTCTGGTAAAGCTTTGATTTCGTTTGTTTTGCTATCCACCTGATAGGGTTCGAGAATCAGACCCCGCTCAACCAGATAAGCACTAACCAGCATAATCGCTCGGTGAGGTGGAGAAGCAGGATTATCACTCTCTAGTTGGTATGAGCCCCGTAAGACTTTACCATCTACAGCTAAGGTTTCTCCTGGCAAGGGTTCAATGCCAAAGAAGCGAGCCAGGGCCGCAGAGTACTGGTGGTAATCTAGGGTGACCAGGACACGGCGAATCGTACTGTAGGAAGGAATCCTACCCTTCGGGGGCTTGAATAGCGGGGGGCAATTCGTCTCGATAGCTGTTGAGCCAGTCCCCAATGGCTAGAAAACCTCGGTTTCCAGCTGCAATGGCCAAGGTAAACAGGGCTAAACACAGAGCTACTTGATGCCGTTTCCCAGAAACCTTGCGTACATCTGGGATGTTGGCAAAGGCTTCTAGAATCTCGATGCCCTGAGGGGGTGACTCCTCTGGGGTGAGGCTAGGAACTGAGACAGCAGGGGCAGATTGGGCAGACAAACGCATGGTCACTCATGAAACTCTCAGCTAACTTGTAAGCCTAGCATTTATTAGCTTTCATGAGAATGAAATAGCCCTG
>NZ_JAAHHM010000368.1:0-1247 GCF_010692445.1 Moorena sp. SIO3E8
TGGCGTGGCACAGCTAAAATAGTGCAATAGAAATAAGATAACTGAGGCGGAAAGTATGGGAAGAGGAAAACGAGACAAGGTGATTCTGAGTCGAGAACAGAGAAAAAGGCTGGAAGTCATAAGCAACAATGGATACGCCCCAGCCAAAAAAATACTTCATGCTCAAATACTGTTGATGTCAGACGAAGGAGGGGAAGCAAAGCGGAAATGGACAGATAACGAAATTGCATTAGCACTCAATCTCCATCGCAATACAGTGGGTCGAGTGCGAAAAAAATTCTTAGAAAAAGGAGTAGTGCCAGCGTTAGAGAGAAAACTCAGCAAGGTTACCACCAGTAGAGCCGATTGTCGATGGAGAAACAGAAGCTCAAATTATTGCCCTTTGTTGCAGTGAGCCACCCCAAGGGAGAGGGAATTGGAGTTTGAGACTCTTAACTACAGAACTCAAGCGACGCACAATCGTCACGGAAATTTCTAGGGAAACAGTGAGACGAACCCTAAAAAAAACAAATTGCGTCCCTGGAAAACTCAGAGATTCTGTATTCCAGAACGAGATTTGCCAAGATTTGTAGCCGAAATGGAAGTAGTTCTAGACCACTATACCTGTCCTGAAAATCCAGAAATCCCCTTAATCTGCATGGATGAAGCCAGCAAGGAGTTACATGGTCACTTGTACGAACCGATTCCGATGCAGCCAGGAGTAAATGCCAAAGAAGACTATCACTACACCCGTGAAGGAGTCCAAGCCCTATTTATGTTTTTTGACCCCAGCCGAGGTTGGCGACGAGTCAGTTGTCGCGACAACCGCACCAGCTCCGACTGGGCTATGGAAGTCAAGCAATTACTCGATATTGACTATCCTGATGCTCCCAAAGTGCGCTTGCTGTGCGACAACCTCAATATCCATAACATCTCCTCTTTTTACAAGACTTTTCCCGCCTCTGAAGCCCACAGTTTGGCACGGCGACTGGAGATGATTCACACGCCACGCAATGGTAGTTGGCTTAATGTAGCGGAAACTGAGCTATCAGTACTGTCTCAGCAATGTCTTGACCGTCGGATTGCCACGGTTGAGGAACTAAAGAATGAACTTGATGCATGGCAACAAGAGCGCAACAGTAGTTCAGCCAAGGTCGTTTGGCGATTTACTACCGAAGATGCACGAGTCAAACTTAAACACCTATATCCTGTATTTGAACTTGATGAAGACCTAGAATCTAATGCACCAAATTAGCTGTGCCACGCCA
>NZ_JAAHHM010000369.1:0-1243 GCF_010692445.1 Moorena sp. SIO3E8
TGGAGTGACCATGTTAAAATAGTGTAATAGAGCCAGGGAGCGGTGAGAACCATGGGTAGAGGAAGACGGGACAAGATTGCACTGAGTACAGAGCAAAGGCAAAGACTCGAAGCAATTAGCCGGAATGGACACGCACCAGCCAAAAAAATCCTTCATGCACAAATCTTGTTGATGTCCGATGAAGGAGAGCTGGCAAGGAGAACATGGACAGATAACGAAATCGCTCAAGCTCTGAATCTGCATCGCAACACAGTGGGTCGAATCCGTCAGCGATTTCTAGAGAAAGGGGAAGCGCCAGCATTGGAAAGAAAAGCGAGAAGAAAGCCCCCGGTAGACCCAATCGTGGATGGAGAGACCGAAGCTCAAATTATTGCTCTGTGCTGCTCACAACCACCAGCAGGAAGAGGGAACTGGAGCATTCGCTTGTTAACCAATGAACTGAAAAAACGCAGAATTGTCACGCAAATCGGCAGAGAAACCGTGAGAAAAACACTCAAAAAAACCAATTGCGCCCTTGGAAAACCGAGAGATTCTGCATCCCTGAGCGGGACTTGCCCAGATTCGTCGCCGAGATGGAAGTGGTTCTAGACGAGTACACCCGTCCAGCCAATCCAGAGATGCCGTTAATTTGTATGGATGAAGCGAGTAAAGAACTGCATGGGCATCTATATGAACCCATTCCGATGCAGCCGGGGCTTGATGTGAAGGAAGACTATCACTACACCCGCGAAGGAGTCCAAGCCCTGTTTATGTTCTTTGACCCCAATCGAGGTTGGCGACGGGTGAGTTGTCGAGACCATCGCACCTGTGAAGACTGGGCCGATGAAATTAAGCATCTATTGGATGTTGACTATCCAGATGCCCCCAAAATTCGCTTACTCTCAGATAATCTCAACACCCACACCATCACCTCTTTGTACAAAACTTTTCCCGCCCCCGAAGCTCACCGTTTAGCACGGCGGTTAGAGATGATTCACACCCCACGTAATGGCAGTTGGCTCAATGTGGCGGAAACAGAGTTGTGTGTTCTGTCCAAACAATGTCTTGACCGTCGCCTGGCTACAGCCGAAGAACTTCATTTGGAGATAGAGGCTTGGCAGCAGGAGCGGAACAATGCCTGTGCCAAAGTAGTGTGGCAATTTACCACAGAAGATGCACGAGTCAAACTCAAACACCTTTACCCTGTTTTTGAGACTGATCAAGATTTTTCTGTATAATGCACTTTTTAAGAGTGGTCACTCCA
>NZ_JAAHHM010000037.1:0-61868 GCF_010692445.1 Moorena sp. SIO3E8
CCTCCGACCTGAAAGGCATTAGGCAATAGGCAATAGGCAAAAATTACCGAGAAACTCCCCATCTCCCCATCTCCCCATCTCCCCATCTCCCCATCTCCCCACCTCCCCATCTCCCCATCTCCCCACACTCCCCATCTCCCCATCTCCCCATCTTCCCATCTCCCCACCCTCACCACTCCCACAGCGATTGCTAGATCAGATGGCGGGAGCTCCTGGTGGTTGGTGCTGAGTATAAATATTGGTTTGGGTGCCATTGCGAGCCCATTGACGATAATCCAATAACAGCTGGTTCATCAATGTTTGCTTAATCCTGAGCAAAACGCTTTTGAGCAAACCATTGCCAGTGGTTTCTAAGATTGGCTTGGGAGTAAGGGAAAAAGGTAAGGGCACATCAACCTTGACAGTTAAATCCGCTCTGCCGGTGAGCTTAGTCACTCCCTGATCTTCCCAAGGATGCAGTTTTCCGGTTAATTCTAGGGCAAAGCGTTGATTTATGTAGTCCAATCCCAGAATTTTACAACCGACAGACCTCAGATGAACGGTAGCGTCAGATTCCGCCCACACTTCTAGATCTACCGTGGGCTGAAATGTCAAGGACATAAAGTGTAATGGATTCATTTTCAGGCGAAAACGCTTCTGAGTCAGTTGTTGGATGCGATTCAGGTCTGCGATCGCATAAACTATCCGTTCCGGCTGACGCAAGTAGTGCTGAATCGGCACAGATTCCTGTGGCACAGTCATTTCCACACACTGGGAAGCAAAAAACTGGGTGGTCATAGAGGAAAAAACACTCAATCGATGTATGGCTTTACTTAATATTAGTTTACAATTCTTCAGTTTTGGTATTATACTTTTCATTTTACCGGAGTATGCTACCCCAGAGAATACTTTTTTTTGTTTTCTAGAGATTTTTCTATCGATTTTTAATCGTCTTTTTCTGCTTCCACGATTCCCTCAACGGTTACTGATACTCTGACCGGTGGGGATGGTAACGATACCCTCAACGGTGGGGATGGTAATGATGTAATTGACGGGAAAAAAAAATGGCAACGATTTTCTTAACGGCAACGCAGGTAATGATGCGATCGCTGGTGAGCGTGGAGATGATAGACTAATTGGTGGTAGTGGCGATGATAGCCTTTACGGAGAATTGGCTATTACTATCAACCCTAATAGTAATATTATCGCCATTGGAATTTCTGCTTTCCCTGTAACAGAAGGTAAGAATTATCTAGATGGCGGAGATGGTGATGATATTCTTGGTGGTGGCGGTAACGATGTGATTTTAAGTATTAAAAGTTAGTAGTTATGCAAGCATTCAGCTATCAGCCATCAGCTTTCTGTAATAGAGATTAAACGAATGCTTACCTATGCAGGCTGTTCGCGTTCGCCTAGGGTGCGCCGTTCGCGTAGCGTGCGCCAATGCGCAATGCGCATAAGCTGAATGCTTACACAAAACTACATAAACATTAACTAACTTTCTCAACTAACCCTAAAGGCAACTCCCCTAACTGTTTCAACTCCAATCCTCCCTCAAATATCTGATCAATTGCCAGCATTTGACCATCAATCGTCATAAATTTATGATCTTTTGTGGCTCGAATCACTGAGCCATCTTCGAGAATATATTCAAACACCTCTTGCTCTCCCCGGTTATGCCACTGAGCAATAGGTTGGGTATACACATAGCCATTACTATCAACGCTATAGACAGTACATGGGATACCTTTCTCGACAATCTCACCAATGGCCATCGGACCATACTCTACTGTGATAATTTTGGTATCATAGCTGAGACAATATTCGGCAAATTTAATCATTTGGTCAAATAACTCTTCAGCTATGTCTTGAGTCACGCCATTTTTGGTTGAACCATCAATAAAAATCTCCCGATGCTTCTGCATCTCAGCCACTTTCTTCTTACCCATACAATTGTGAGCAATAAAGTCATTGGCAATAAAGTTATGAGTTTCAGCAATACTTAAATCAAAAACCTCCTCTTGGCCAAGATACTTCAGTTCAACAATCTCATCCCATAAAATATCTGAGTCAGCAATGCCTTGGTGACGTGCTAAACTCGGAGTCGCAACTGTTTTCGTTAATTCCTGTCCACTGTTCCCTGTTCCCCGTTCCCTGTTCCCAACTTCTGAAAGAAGTCTAATGATATTATCAGTTAGCTTACCTTTACTATTCGATAGTTCACGACTGTAGCGAATTGGTAATGCTTTAGCTAAACCGATCGGACTTCCTATGGTAAACTCTTTCAGAGGCTTCCATCCTAGAGTGGTGTAGAAAAGATGATCATCCGTGGCGCGAATGTTGCGGTTAGTTTTGGTAGTAATCTCCCAAACATCACGAATCCCATTAGGATGAATTTCGATAATTGGTCGTTGGGTAATTTTTTGGGTCTTTAAATCCAGGGAAAAAACCTTTCGTCCCAACCAGTAACTAGATTTAGAAGCAATCTCCCTCAGGGAAACTAAACGACCGGTTGCTGGATCCACGATCTCAGTTGATCCACTCAAACACCGCCTCAGTAAATCCGCTTGACCTAGAGAATAACCGGCCAAATCCTGGGCCATCCGCATGATGCTTTCCTGAAAGCAGTTATGAACGACTACCCCATGAGCCAGAAAGTATGGGGAAGATTGTTCCTCCATTTGTAGATCAAAACACTCTTCTTGCCCACTCTCTTCAACAGCAGTAACATAAACTATCCGAACATCCCAAGTCTTGTAATGTGACTCTTTCGGTCTGGCTAGCGTTGCCTGTGGAGATGACTGTTTGACTAGCGTTGTAGTTACTAAACCCAAGTGAGCATCATTTGGCCACAATTTTTTACTGTTGCTGGCTTCGGGATATTTTTCATAAACTTGAGAAGCCAAACCATTAGCATTCTTAACGACCGGGTTTACTGGTTTCAGCTCATAGGCAAATTTGTCTCCATCTGGTGTTAAAAAGCGATGGTTTTTACTGGAATAGATAACTGTACCACTAGATAGGGTAATTTTCAGGATATCTTTAACACCACTGCGCCATTGCTTAGCTACCCTTGCTGGCCAAACTCGTTTACCATCAGAAGTTAATACTACGTCGCCAGATTTAATTTCTTCAATGGGCACATAAGAACCATCGGGTTGATCAATTAACGTACCTTTCGGTAAACATAAAATTCCATAAGTCTCCTTTAAAATAGGCTCTAATAGAGGATGTTGATACTCTACTTTTTCTCGACCATGTTTACGATTAATAAACTGAGGAATCAGACCAGCATCCAGAGGACCAGGGCGATAAAGAGCTAGAATTGAAGAAATATCTTCAATACTGTCAGGTTTCAGGTCTCGCACCACCTGACGCATTCCAGAAGATTCTAATTGGAATACTCCTTCTAACTGGCCTTTCTCTAGGAGCTCATAAGTTTTTTGAATATCTAGGGGTTTTTTCTTCTGTTCACCCTTGTCTAAAATTTTCTTAGCTTTAATTTCATCTAGGGGAATCTGATCTAAATCGAGTTTAAGATTTTGAGTCTTTTCAACTAACTCTTTGGTTTTCTGAATAGTGGTTAAGTTCTTTAGTCCTAAAAAATCCATTTTCAGGAGTCCCAGAGCTTCCAGGTCTTCCATATAATACTGGGTAATCACTGCACCATCATTATTCAGTTGTAATGGCACAATTTCATCTAACGGATCTGCTGAAATAACCACACCAGCAGCATGGACACCAAAAGTTTTATTTGTCCCTTCTATCCGAATCGCCATATCCACCCAGCGATGAACTTCCGGGTCTTGATCGTAAGCCTCTTTAAACTCTGGTGTTGGTGTCTGATCAGAAATCATCACTGAGAGTTTGGTTGGCTTACCTCGCGCCACTGGAATCATCTTAGCCATACGATTAGAGTCTTGGTAAGAAATTCCTAACACTCTCGCTACATCTTTTAATACCGCTTTAGAGGTCATGCGGTTAAATGTAATAATCTGGGCTACTCGGTCTTCACCATATAGATCGGTGACATATTTAATCACCTCATCCCGTCTTTCAATGCAGAAATCTGTGTCAATATCTGGCATTGATTTCCGCTCTGGATTGAGAAACCGCTCGAACAGTAGCCCATGATGTACGGGGTCAATGTTGGTAATTTCTAGGACATAAGCCACTAGCGAACCTGCTGCTGAACCACGACCCGGACCAACGGGAATATCATTGTCTCTGGCATATTTGATGTAGTCCCAAACCACTAAAAAGTAGGTAGAGAATCCCATCTGCTGGAGCATTTTCAACTCATACTCCAGCCGTGCTTTATACACTGGATCAATTTCACTACGAGAGCGACACTTTAGCCGCTTCATCAGTCCGTTCCAGGTAATTTCTTCTAAATAGGTGTCAGGGGTATAATCCTTGGATACCTTGTAGTCTGGGATGCGAGGCTCTCCCAGAATATTGTAGTGTTTGACTTTATCTGCCACTTCTAAGGTATTTGCGATCGCATCCTCTATCACCTGGGACGGTAAATGATCTCGAAACAGCCGTTTCATTTCCTCTGCTGACTTGAGATACTCCGTGCCACTATAGCGCATCCGTTTCTCTTCCGTAACCAGTTTAGCGGTTTGAATACACAGCAAAGCATCATGAGCTTCTACGTCATAGCAGGATATAAAGTGGGAGTCATTAGTCGCAATAATTTTAATACCTAATTCACTGGCAATCTTGACAATAGCAACATTAACCACTCGGTCTTCTACAGAGCCGTGGTCTTGAATCTCTAAATAGTAATCATCCCCAAAAACCTCTTGGTACCACTTAGCTACTTGACGGGCTTGATCGAAGTCACCTTTTAGGATAGCTTGGGGAACTTCACCCCCCAAACAAGCACTGGTTACAATTAACCCTTCGTGATATTGCTCCAGTAATTCTTTATTAATACAGGGACGAGCAAAAATTCCTTTTCCTTGCATCCCTTTCAGGTTAGAACTAGTTGTTAGTTTTACTAAATTTTTGTAGCCTTGGGTATCTTTAGCTAAGACTACTTGATGATATTTTCGGTAACGCTTCTTGACCTCAATATCCCCATTAATCACATACATTTCGTTACCGATTATCGGCTTAATGCCCTTTTTTAGGCAAACTTTAATCAGTTCAATAGCACCGTACATCACACCATGATCTGTCAGTGCGATCGCAGGCATTCCCAACTCAACAGCTCGATCCACCAGTGCTGGTAGCTGAGATGCTCCATCCAGTAGGCTATAATCACTGTGAATGTGTAGACCAACAAAAGACATAGTTACTGTTAATTATAAACCGATGTTGCTGATTATTTGAATGATTAACGGACTTACGAGCCAGGTCTAGTACCAAAAAACTAGTACCAAAAAACTAGACTTATCTTAAGCACGGAAATCAGTTAAACGACTTCCAACCCTTCTCAAATCCGATGGTGCTTTTTTAACCTGATCAGCATTCAAATTTCGGTTAAGTTCGCGAATACGGCGGGACAGCATACGAATAATCTTAATTGCAAATTCTGGTGTCTCATCAATGGCATCATAGAGTTGTAGCTGTGTCAACATCAAACAATGGCAAGGTTCGATGGTGGTCACAGAAGCGGAACGAGGTTCTGCATCAAACAAGGACATCTCCCCAAAGCAGGCTCCTTGCTTGAACTGTGCCAAATTCCGCTCACCAATGTGAACTCTTACCAAACCTGAGACTACAATATAAAGTTCCCTACCCTCTTCCCCTTGAGCAAAGATGGTATGGTTAGAAGGAAAGTCTAGCTCGTCCATCACAGAGGCTAGTCGCATCAGAAAATCGTCCCGCAATTCGTGAAAAATTGGGACACCCCTGATAAAAATTAAACGATCAATGCTAGATAACATTGGTTAGCGGTTAGGTTAGCGGTTGGCTGCTAGCGAATAGCCGTGCTGTAGTAAAATACAAGTTTAACCCATAGAGATAATTGTTTATAGTTAATGGCTGACTAGACCATGAGGTGGTATTAAGGGGTGAAATTAAGATTCAACCACTGTACTGTAGTAATTTCAGACCTTATTTAACGTGATGCTCTACTGTCCACTGCCATCAGACATTAGAGACGATGCCAGCAAAGTGTACAAACAATAGGGAACTATCCGATCAAACTATCCGATAATCTCTTGTGCTTGAGCAGCTACCAAGGGGTCTGGGTCATTCCTAAGCACTGGCAACAACTCTGCACAAGCACGAGGTGACATCTCTTTGAGATAAGCCACAACTGCTTCCCGCACAAAACCGGTAGGATGACGTAGGCAACTCAGAGCCGCTGCTGGTGCTAGGGAACAGCGTGCTGCTCTGGCCACATGAAAACAACAGGCTAGGGGCCAATCTGACAGAAAATGTCGTAACTCGATTAACCGGCGTAAGCGATCGCTTACACCCATGGGTTTATAAGGCACTAAATCCACTAGGGCAGCTAATTTTTCTTTCAGAGAACGCCGGTCTAAAATTGACAAAAATGCTTTCTTATTAGGAATATCTAGGGTATTATCCAAAATTTCTAGCCCTAGGGCAATGTTTGACCGAGAATGGGATGCTAGATTAAACTCAGCTGCTTTGATGGCACTCGATGGATAAAGAAACTTCATCAGTAAGAAACACACCTCTACAAGATCTTGTTGAAGATCATTAAGCCCCTGCCGCAGCAAATCTGCCTCCAGTCCAGCTATTTTCTTTGAGGTCAAATCCAGCAGTGCGCCATAAATTTGACCCAAAAACATCAATTCTTGCTCAATTAAAGTTTCTATGCCACTACGCCCTAACTGGTTCATCACCGCTTCAATCCCAACTTCCCCTGGAATCTTGAGCAGGATCGTGAGAATATTACGACGGGTTGTCCCCCAACTACTCATCAACTGTTGCACCAAATGCTTCATAGCTTCAGGAGTACCCTTTTCAGTTAGGGCGTGGAGTCTGCCAATCTCACCGAGAGCCATCCAAGCTTGCCGCCTTACTAAGTCTGGCTTGTGAATATCTTCAGACAAAACCCTCAATAAAGGAATGGCTTCATCCCCTTGCTTGACCAACGCCATACGAGCAGCATTGCGGGTAGAGGTGTAGTAGAGTGCCTTGACTAAAGACGGATAGTACTTTTCAAATCGTTTAGCAGCAATCACCTCTAAACAAGCACAGCGTACCTTTAATGACTTATCCCTTAACAGGTCATCAATATAAACCACCAAGGATTCCAAGTAATCCATCTCTGCCAAAGCTCGGGTACCCATTAACCGTTCTTGCTCTTTTTTTGAGGTGAGCATCCGCCGCAGGGTTTTGACGGCGTCAAACTTCTCTTTTGGTGTACCCCGACCCATAATTAAAGCAGCTGCTGTAGCTCTTACGGTTGGGTCAACAGCCGGTTGTAGATAAGGCTTAATTGTCCGAATATTCAGGTCTTCCTGAGCCAGCCAAAGATAGCGCAATGCTAAGGCCAGGACTTCTACTGGTGGTCTTTGATCAATCAACCCAGACACATCTTTTAGACAATCTGGGTTGGGATAGGGCAACATCACCTCTAAACTCTGGCGCTGCAAATCTGTAGACATTTCTCCCAGCAAGGGAGAAAGAACCTTACTCGCTTTTTCCGGAGCCATTTGATACAACAGTTGAATGTAAGCAGAGCGGTTCTTCGGCTCAGTTTTCAGTCGCTTTACCGCTTCCTCAAAGACGGTCTTAGTATCCAGCAAATTGGTATTGGCAGAACCCAAACGTCCTTGCTCAGCATTGATCAGCAGCAATGAACCATAATTAGCCCGCATCAACCAGGTACTCAGCAGCCATAATAGGGCAAAAATCACTACCATTAGAATAAACACCCAATGCCGCAATGGCTCAAAATTGGGGAAAGCCCAATCCAGCAGCCCAATGGTAGCTAAAATCCCAAGACCAGTAATGCCAGTAGTCATGGGTTTGGCAATCCCTTGCACAGTAGTTTGAACCACAGAGCGTAACCCTGACGGTAAGGCTTGGAAAAGTACCGGTTCAACACTAGCAATTAAAGTAAAGCGCAATAGTTCATCTACGAATCGGAGTAAGACTACACCAATAAATAGCCCTGTTATCCAGCTAGGCAACCCAATATCAAACTTTAGCCAACTTGCCATCTTAGCTAGGGTCACTAAGCCAATCACAGATAAAGCACCAGGTAATACCATAGCGCTTAGAAAAAGACCAAAGCGATCAATCACCCGACTAGAGATAAACCATTGGGTCACCAATTCAAAAAGTCCCAACGTACCACTGAATAGACCCAGAAAACCAGCAATTGCTGAACTATCCAGGGTTTGCTCCAATTGACCCATATACTGAAATTCAATTAGGAGATACAGGGCTTCCCCTAAGATAAAAAACGCAAATAAAGGGATGACATAGCGTCTGAGGGATTCACTCGGCTGACGCACAGCAAAGTCTGGCTCCATTTCTTCCCACTGTCGTGCTGGGGAGTTAGGAAAGGCTTGCTGGTAGTGCTGACATAGATAAACCAAGATCAGTGCTCCGAGGAGCATCATGCCAGACCCAAAAGCCACCACATTGTTGAGTCCCACTAACAGCAATAATAGAGGTAATGAGAAGCCAGAGAGGACATCAGCTACCAAAAGTCCACTGGAGATGAGGGGATAAGTACGCTTAATTTCCCGAATGTTGAATAATTGATTAGCCGCTACCTGGGAATTAAGGTCATTGAGGATGTACACCGCATCCATCCACAATCGCAATAGAAAGATAGTGACTACAGTAATATAGCCATACTCAATCTCCAAGCCTAGGCGGAACACTAACAAGGGTAAGGCAGCTAGGATTGCGATCGCTACCAAGACTGACCTCAGGGGTAAAATGCTCTGCAACCAGGAGTATAATACTCCCAACCCAGAGCAGATCACGGAACTAGCAATATAAATCACCGGTAACCACTTCGCGCCATATTTCTCTAGAAACAAGGCAATGGCACTGTACTCTAACCAAAGCAGTCCAATGGAAGTGGTGGTATGGAAGGCGAACATCAACAATGTCCGCTCGCCTTCTTCTGGGCGAAGATTCACCCACTCTAGGATTGTTCTAACCCAGTCACCCTTCAGGCGAGTCGGAGATGGCAATTTCATAGAGTCCTTCGTCCTTCGTCACTAGTCCTAAGTCACTAGTCCTTGGTATTTTAAGCTGCTTGCTCCGTGCATGGGTATTCAGATCCCAATTCCAGGCACCTGGGCATGTGGTTACCAATGACTAATGACCAATGACTAATGACCAATGACTAATGACCAATGACTAATGACCAATGACCAATGACTGATGACCAATCACTATAACCACTATTTTTTGGGGGAGAGTAACATCATCATGTTGCGACCTTCCCGCTTAGGTGCTTGCTGGACTTCTGCCAATTCTTGTAAATCATTAGCCATGCGCTCGAGTAGTGCCATAGCTAAATTACTGTGTTGGATTTCCCGACCTCGGAAGGTAATGGTAGCTTTGACTTTATCGCCAGATTTGAGGAAGCGCTCCGCTTGATTGACCCGCACATTGTAGTCATGGTCTTCTATTTTGTAGCGCATCTTCACTTCTTTGACATCAGCCGTGTGCTGCTTCTTCTTGGCTTCACGGGCTTTCTTCTCTTGTTCAAATTTGTACTTGCCATAGTCCATGATGCGACAAACTGGCGGATCTGCCTTGTCACTAACCAGGACAAGATCTAACTCCTTTTCCTCAGCAATCCGCAGGGCATCTTGAGGTGTGATTATACCCAGCTGTGCCCCATCGGTATCAATGGCTCTAATCTTGGGAAACCTAATTCTTTCGTTAATTTGGGGTAGATCGCGTTGGCGTCTTCTATTATCACTCACAGGCGTTTGTTTATTTTCTTAAGTGGATTAATCAAAAAATCGACTTACTACATACACTTGCCATTTTACTAATTCCTTTCTTGTTTCTGTTCAAATTATTAACTTAACTTTCCAAACCAAGGCCGATGGAATAGTTATAACTTACTCCTTTGCCTGATAGGGAAGGCATAATGGACTCAAGAAGCTTTGTAAATATTTTTGAAGTTGAGGCAGGTTGTGACCAAATCTTTGCATTGGCAGCAACGAGTTGGTAGTCAAAGGGATTGGGTCTGGCGGGGTTGGCCGATCCGTTATACCTATTTTCGCCCACCCCAACCCCTAACTGTCCAGCCGACAACACCAGTTATTCTGCTTCATGGGTTTGGTGCTTCGGTAGGGCATTGGCGTAATAACCTAGACGTAATCGGTCAACATCATACCGTTTATGCTTTAGATCTGCTGGGTTTTGGGGCATCCCGGAAAGCTGCGGTTGACTACACCATTGACCTTTGGGTAGCTCAGGTTTATGAATTTTGGCAAACATTTATCCAAAAACCCGTAGTGTTAGTAGGTAACTCCATTGGTTCCCTAGTTGGTCTAGGAGCAGCAGCAACCCATCCAGAGATGGTTAAAGGTCTGGTGATGATTAATTTACCAGATTTCCAAGCCCGAGAAGAAGCCATTCCTAGTTGGCTCGGACCGATAGTCTCAACAGTTGAGAATCTAGTGGCATCACCAGTGCTACTCAAAGCCCTATTTTACGTAGTACGACGTCCAACGGTTGTTCGTAAGTGGGCAGGGTTAGCTTATGCTAATCCAGAGGCAGTTACAGATGATTTAGTAGAAATTCTGAGTGTCCCTGCCACCGATCCTGGAGCTGCGGCAACCTTTAGTAGACTTTTGAGAGGGATGACCGCTCCTAACTTTAGTCTACCGGTCAAATCCCTATTACCTACATTAGATATTCCTATGCTATTGATGTGGGGACTAAAAGACCGAATGATTCCCCCCATCTTAGCTCGCAAGTTTGTTAAACTCAATCCTAATTTAGAGCTATTGGAGTTAGATCATGCTGGTCACTGTCCCCACGATGAATGTCCGGAACAGGTGAATCTGATCCTGTTAGAGTGGCTGGGAGCTAAGGTTTGATTATCCCCACAATTGGTATTAGCCGACGCTCACTTGATCAGTGTCAACCTCCGTGCAACCATCTACACCTGAGGCAACATCAACCATCTTATCTAGAACCTCCTGGCTAGCTACTTCTCCTTTCAGCACAACTTTACCGCCAGTTTGAGCAACCCAGAGCCTCTCCTCGTCATCCAGGTCGTTGTCTTGGTCAAAAGCCCAAACAACTCGCTTGGCAAGGCCGCTTTGGTCGTATTCTCCATTTAACCCCAGTCGTTCTGGGGGAATGTCATCTCCTGCTGGTGCATCTGGTGAAGGGGTACTAGCTACGGCAGCTTCGTCTGGGCTTCCAAATCCAAAAATCCGCTTTAAAAAACCCATAAATCTTTGGTTTCACTCCAATCAGTTTTTACCGATTTTTATCTTACCGAGGAATTTCGCAATTAACTGCCTAGTTTTAGAAAAAATATATCTTTAGATACAGCACACTGTTACTAGAGTTCTTGGTTACTCAAAACCTGGATAAAATGGTAGTTGGTTTACCGTTGACCGTTGACGCTTAGCTTCAAAAAACTTAACAGTTAACCGTTGCTCATCCCTTATCCCCCCTTAAAAAAGGGGCTAGTCAACACTTAACCACTCAACAGTCTCACCAAGAAATCACGTTGATAGCAATTTAGGCAGCACACGCCCCCACCACTCCCAAGTCAACTCCCAAGTCAAACTATGAAACATACCCTTTCCGTTTTAGTTGAAGATGAAGCCGGTGTTCTAACTCGCATTGCTGGTTTATTTGCCCGTAGAGGCTTCAATATCGAAAGTCTTGCCGTTGGACCAACTGAGCAGGTTGGTATATCTCGAATTACGATGGTAGTACCTGGAGATGACAGCAGCATTGAGCAGCTGACTAAGCAACTCTATAAGCTAATTAATGTCCTCAAAGTACAAGATATTACCACAATTCCCTGTGTCGAAAGGGAGTTAATGCTGCTCAAGGTTAACACTACTAGTTCCACCCGCTCGGAGATTATTGAATTAGCCCAGGTGTTTCGTGCCCATGTCGTAGATACATCTGAGGAGTCACTAACTCTAGAAGTTGTGGGAGACCCAGGTAAAATGGTAGCACTGACCCAAATGCTGAATAAGTTTGGTATCCGCGAAATTGCCCGGACTGGCAAAATCGCCCTAACCCGAGAATCGGGAGTCAATACTGAATATCTCAAGTCTTTGGAGGCAAAAGTTTAATTAGTCATTAGTCATTAGTCATTGGTCGTTAGTCATTGGTGATTGGTTCGTCTCTTTTGCCTGCAAGCCTTTATGATATGAACCTACAGGAATTGCGATCGCAAATTCTGTTCCCTTACCGGGATTAGAGGTACATAGGATTTGACCGCCATGCTGTTCAACAACGATTTTCCGGCAGATATCTAGCCCTAAGCCAGTTCCCTTGTCGATTGATTTGGTGGTGAAGAATGGTTCAAATATCTTCTGTTTAACCTCTTCTGTCATTCCCGGACCATTATCGATGATTCTGATCACGACCTGTCCACCAGAACTGTCCCCAAGATCACCATTGCTGCCTATAAATTCTGTCCGAATGGTGATATTAGGCAGTGCTGGTGTCTTTTGATTTACACCTTGCGGGGAATCAGAAGACTGAGGGGAAACTCGAACCTTAAACCTGTCTACCTGAACAGGTGAAGAACCTCTAACAAAGAACCTATTAACCTGTGCCTCTTCTAGAGCATCAATGGCATTGCACAGCAGGTTCATCAACACTTGGTTGATTGGACCAGAGTAGCACTCCACTAAAGGGAGTTTTCCATAGTCCTTGGTCACGGTAATCCCGGGATTGTTTCCTTTGGGCTTTAAGCGATTATGGAGGATAGTCAGAGTACTATCAATCCCTTGATGAATATTCACGCGCTGCTTTTCATCGGTCTGCTGTCGGGAAAAGTGGCGCACTGACTGCACAATCTGTTGCAAGCGTTCTGCACCTAATCCCATGGATGATAGGGCTTTGGGAAAATCTTGGATTAGGAAATCTAGGTCAATTGCATCGGCGTACTGTTGAATTTCGGCTACAGGCTGGGGATAGTGTTTGACATATAATCCCAACAGTCTTAATAAATCTTCGCTATAGTCCCTTGCTGGAGTCACATTTCCACAGATAAAGTTAAGTGGATTGTTGATTTCGTGAACAACACCAGCGCATAACTGTCCTAAGGTGGACATTGTTTCACTTTGCTTTAACTGCTCTTGAGCCAGTTGCAGCTTCTTTAAGACATTCTCCAGTTCCTGGCTTTGGGCTTCTAATTTTGCTTGTGCTGCTTGTAAAGCTGCTTCAGTTAATTTTTGTTTAGTAATATCTTTTACAAAACCTTCGTAGTATAGAATGTAACCAGTAGCATCACGCACTGCCCAAGCACTTTCGCAAATCCACATTAGGGTGCCGTCTTGGCGAGAGACCTGGGATTCAAATTCCTCTACAAAACCCTTTGAGTGCAGCAGCTCAAGGAATTGATAGCGTCGCTGGGGATCTTTGTGAAGGTACTCCCCAACACCAGTTACATGACTGAGGAATTGGTTAGGTGATTCATAGCCATATAGTCTGGCTAGTGATGGGTTGCAGGCTATATAGTAACCATCAGGGGTAATTTTAAAGATACCATCAGTCGAGTTTTCAAATAGAGACCGATATCTCTGTTGGACTGCTAAGAGAGATTCTTCCACTCTTTTACGGTCAATTATTGGCTCAGCTAGTGTCTGATTGGTAGGTTGCCAACTAGTTTTCCACTTGGTGAAGTTTTTGTGAACCGTTGGATTAGGTTTGACCCCCTTGCAAGAGCTAGGGGGTAAAGTTCTGCGACTGATTAACATAGATTGTTGCCTCACCTTTTTCCCTCACGACCATGACTATTGAGCATTTTAGCTGCCTGTTGAAGGATGGGTTTCCGCTACAGACTATAGTATTTGCTGTTGGGGAATTGTGCCATCCCTGAGCGGTTTTTTAAAAAAATATTAACTAAACTGCTCCGAATTTAAACAAATTTAACATAGATCTCCCCTTGACAAAAGTCAAATTAAGAAGGTTTTTTTCCCAAGTCGCGCACTGTAGTCAAATATTGTCCTAGAAAAGGTAAGCCACCAATGGCTGGAAGTAGGTAGCGGGAAGTACACAGTAACCCTAAGGCGGCAGCTGTAGCAGCCGGAAAATAGGGTTGGTAGAAGAAAATTAGCGCAGCGTCACGGGTGCCAACCCCCGCAAAGGTTAGTGGTAACAATCCCGCTAGAATGGCTAGGGGGGAGAGAGCGAGATTAGTTAAAAAGGGTGTCCAGGCGTTGAGGGCGAGGATAAATAACCAAATTTGCAATAAGTGTAAGAACCAGATAAAAATTGAAGTTAGGGTAATTTTGAATAACTGCTTGGGGTCATGCCAGAAGTAGCCGTGCATTTCCCCCCAAGAGGTTTGCATTTTTTCTAGCTTTGAGCGGAATTTTTTGGGTGCAATTTTTTTTGTCAGCAAGAAAAATAAATGGGCAAATTTGCGGGAGCTTAGCAGGAATAGCCCTAGAATTAACCCGAAAATTATCCCAGCGGTCATCAGCCAAAAGAAGTCATTTTTGCCCGGATATAGTAATAAACCAAAGACACACCATAGCAGTAGAGACAGCATGTCACAAGCTTTTTCGAAAATCACGATGGCTAACGACAAGCTCCCAGCTAAATTACCCCGCTGCTTCATAAAGTAGGCTTTAGCAATATCTCCCATTTTGGAAGGCAAGACCATATTCAGGGTACTGGCAGCTAAAATCAGGCGATTGGCTTCCCAAAATCGGAGTTGGGAACCTGTAGGCATTAGTTGTTGCAGTCGCCAAGCCGTGAACAGGGTGATCGGAATCACCATGCCCAGACTAATCGCCATCCACATGCGATCGCATTCTTTAAATACAGCGATCAGTTCGGGAAAGTCAATTTTGGTATAAATTACCCCTAGGATGATTAGGCTGATGGCAATGGAGATTAGTCGTTTCATGGATTAGCAGCAAAAGGCAAAAGGCAAAAGGCAACCGGCAACGGTCAACCTTCAATCTACCCTAGGGGAACGCCAAAGGCGAACAACCTTCAACATCTGATGCTAACTAAAAACTTTGGTGAGAATTTCAACAGCGGGGTCAACTTCTAGCCACACCGTAGCCCCACAATGCTTAGGACAATTGGGTTGATAGACTAACCGAGATGGACCTTTGATTTCTACATAATGACCGTAGGTGTTGCGGTTGCCTTGTTTGACGGTCAAAACAGGCTTGTAAGTATCGTATTTTCTATTTTCCTTAATAATGTGCTGGTTGACATGGATGTAAGTCGCCACCTTTTGAGCAACTTTTTTCCAGGTTCCTTTTGGTCCACGCTTACCAGGAATGACTCTGGGCATGCCGTTAAATAGGGGAATTTGCCAAAATCTGCCAACTTTTTGAGCGCCCTTAATTCTGCCGCTTTTGAGAAGTTGGCGAACTCGTTGGACACAAATTCCTAAAAGATAAGCTGCTTGAGTGGTTCCAATTGTAGTTATCTGTTGTGCTGCCATGTCTTTGCCTTTTAATCTAGCGCTATTGTTTTTTTATAATCTTATTGTAACACAGATTTTTAAATAGCGCTAGTGTTTTATTAAAAATGTTACATAATTTAATAGGCAAGTTTTTATATAGCGTTATAGTTTTAAGGGTGAAGTGAAAAGTACAGTACTAGTTCCTTGATGTCGTTAGCTTAATAAGGGCGCTAGCTTTATTCAGTGTTGTTAGTGGTTTTATATAGCGCTATTAATTTCAACGCAAAGGGAAGACATGATCTAATCACCACAATTTTAATAGCGCTATAGTTTGGCTAAGCATTGATCACACAACACTTGACCACTGAGGCACTCAAAAATATTTTCCCAGTTACCTAATTTTAAAAACGCTGCTCGAACTTCAACCATTCATAATCATCCAAGGTTTGCACCTCATCACTTAGGTCAACCCAGGGTTGTAATTGTCCTGCTTGAAAGGTACGACTCATGACTACATAAATCGATGTCTGGTCCCCACCAATTCCGACACTTTGTACCGATTTCCAAGACTTAGCTTGTAATTCATCAATTACTAACCATCGCTCACCTTGCCAATAAAAATATCTGCGAAAGCAGAAGGGAGCGTCTTTTTTACCAGTAATTAATAATTTCTGTAATAATTTCCGAATTAAATTGGGAAAGAAGCGTCCTACCGTTAACATCACTCCCCGCAGAATTAGTAAATTCATTGGAGTCATTTGCTTTTGTTTCGCCCATCCCAAGTTTCCCTCAATCAGAATTTCATCCTCACTGACTTTAACTTGATAGTCATCGATCAGATGACCGACGGCATTTTTAAATTTACCTCTTTCTTGTACTAGTAGGGAAAAATGGGTATCTGAAGCAATTAATTGATTGTCTCGAAATATCTTAAAAACACCTCCTTTATTCAAAGCTAAATAAAGTTCTGTACCGCGACGGCGGTCAATTAGGATGTTGGCGTCTTTCAACCACACGCGACCACTGGGACGGGGAGTTGGTTTGGGTCGGTTGCTGACAAAATCCCGCCAAGATAGGAGATAATTCCAGGTATGGTGACCAATAATGTGATCATCGGCGTAACAGGGAGCAAGACCATTAGCTAATCCCACCAAGAAGCGGTCATTAATCTCTAGGGCTTCTGGAAACCAGCGTCCTACTAATTCAAAGCCATGGGGAAAAAAGTTGTAAGTGTTACGGCTAGTGTATTCTCCCCCATAAGAACCATCGGGATGGATGAATTGTGCGGCTAATTCGACAGCTTTGATCAGAGCTTCTTTTAGGCGTGGGTCTAATCTCAACAGATAAATCCTGGCTAGGCAGGAAATCGTTAAGGTGTGGTAGCCTGGGTCGCAGCCTTCGTATTCTATAAACCAGCCTTCCGGACTTTGCCAGGATAATACTTGCTCTAGTCTTTGCGATCGCGCTCTATCCCATTGATTGGTATGCAACAGTTCCGATAGCAGGTCTAAACATAAGACAATCAAGGCTTGGTGGTTGCTCAGCTGTCCACTTTCCATGTGATGGGCTAGCCAATCTGCTCGTTTTTCAAAGAATTGTAAGGCAATGGGGTTATGGAGTCCCATGGCTTTGTAACTTTCGATGCTAGCCAATAAGGAAAAGGCAGCGGCTCCAGCAGCACGCTCAAAAGGGAAATAATCATCACAGGAGCCATCGGGATGGGAACTGGATGCAGCAAAAAGTATCCCTGCTTCGACCCAATCGAGAATTACTGGTTGCTGGTAGAACGGGTTATCTGGTAAATCGGTATGATAGGCTAGTGCTAGAGGCCAGACAAATTCCTGTGCCATCCCACTAGGGAAATCAATGATTTTATAGTGCCAAAAGTTACGGTCGAAGCAGCCGTAAGTGGGACTGTGGGGATTGCGGTCTAGCAGAGTAAGGATTTTAGGGATTTGGTTTAGGGCTTGACGGGCGAATAGGTCTCTGGTCATTATTTACAGCTGAGTGAGTTAGTCCGACAGTCCGAGAGTGATTAATTCTTTTCAGCCAAAAGTAGTCTTAAGAGTTTCCAACTATAGCAAGTAGTCTTAAGAGCGTCCCACTATCACAATAGAACTATTCTTGATTCAAGAAACTATTGGCAAATTCTTCTCCTTCTCTCCCCTCCTTTCGGTTTTCCCGCTGTGCTTGATTTCCAGTTGATGGCAAATGGGGAGTGTGATTGGAGTCAACATCCAATCGGCGTAGTCGCAGTTGGATATCTTCTAGAAGTTGACGATTGACTGCCATTAGGTCTGCCACCAAGCCAAATATCCACAGTTGAAAGCCCATTAGAATCAGAATAGCAGCTAAAACTAGGCTGGGTACGTGAGCTTTGGGAGTACCAGCGAAGTATAGAATTAACCAACGAATCCCCAGTAAGGTTCCTAGGGTAAATGGAATTGTCCCCAAGGTGATAAAGAATCTCAGGGGGTTGTAGGTCATGGAGATTCGCAGGATAGTGATTAGCGATCGCTTAACATAGGCACTGATACTCTTTACTAGACGGGAGGGGCGTAAATAGCGATTGGTGCGGATTGGGACAGAGGTGATAGCGATGCCTTTTTGTCCAGCTTGAATGATAGTTTCTAGGGTGTAGGTGTATTCATTAAAGACATTTAGCTTTAAGGCGGCTTCTCGGCTAAAGGCTCGGAATCCACTGGGAGCATCAATGATATTAGTATTGCTAGCAATCCTGACTACCCAACTCCCGAATTTTTGTAGACGCTTTTTAATGGGGGAGAAGTGCTTAATCTTCTGAATCGGTCGCGCCCCGATCACTATTTCGGCTCGACCTGATATAATAGGTTGTATGAGTTTGGGAATGTCATCAGCGCAGTACTGATTATCCGCATCGGTATTGACAATAATGTCCGCATCGGCTTTCAAGCAAGCTTCTATTCCTGCCATGAAAGCTTTGGCTAGTCCCTGATTGTGTTTAAAATTGACAATGTGGTCTACGCCATAGGAGCGGGCTACGTCTACGGTGCGGTCTGTACTGCCATCATTGATAATTAGCCACTCAACGGTATCTACACCCCTCAGTTGACGGGGAAGCACCGAAAGGGTAATCCCTAGGCTATTTTCTTCGTTGTAGCAGGGGATTTGAATAATTAGTTTCGTCATCGATGGTGACGCTTAACGCTCAAAAATGGGAAAAACTCTGGTGCCTTTGATTATCGCAGACGCAGGGACAAGAGTTTTGGTTTCTTGATTATGGTAGGTTATTGGGGGATTATAGCAGTTTTTAATTGGGAGTCAAGGGAGTCAAGGGAGTAGGGAGTAGGGAGTAGGGAGTAGGTAAAGAGAGGGAAGTGTAGGGAGCAATGTTTGTGTTTTTAAAATATTTGATTTGTGAGACAAAAATATGTTGTCTCCAATAAGTATAGCGCTATAGTTTTTGTTAAATGAGGTGATAGCAATGCTGATGAGAGTGTTACCGCTCTGAAATTTTACGCTATCGATAGGATTGAGAAAAATTAAGCGATTGGCCTACGGCCACGCTACGCGAACGCATTGCTAATCATTAGCCTACTACTTCTCATTGTTTACTATATCGCTAGATTTTATTAAAATTCAGCGATCGCAGTGGTAATTATTACTTTACCACTTATCGAATTTCACCCTATCCTAGGCTTGAGCAAAATTAAGTAATCCTATTGCTTGTAATTAGTTGGCTAATTTTCGCTAATTACTATAGCGCTATTTTTAAGCACAATTATTCAAGGGCAAAACTGATCAGAGTTTGATCACTATTGAATTCTACGCTATCGATAGCATTGCTCTAAATTACGTGATCGCCAAACTGGTGATTATTTTACCACTCTCGAATTTTACAATATCGATAGACTTAATCAAAATTAAGGGATCACATTGTTTGTAATTAGCTGACCAATCGGATTTTATCGGATTTTATTAAGGGCGATAGGGTTAATTTCTATTCAGCAATCACAACGCTGATCAGGATTTGAGCACTAACGGATTTTACTCTAGCGCTAAGTTTTATCACAACTAAGTGATGCCATGGCTAATGATTAACTTACCACTTACCGAAGTTTCTTATAGCAGTAGACTCAATCACAATTAAGGGATTGCAAAGCTAATCATAATGACCACTTATGGGCGTTTACTATAGCGCTATACTTTATAAAAACTAAGCGATCGCACTGCCCATCTCTATTTTACCACTTATCGGGGTTTATTATAGCGTTAGGTTTTATCAAAACTAAGCGATCGCAACACAATCATGCTAGGTAGACTTTGGTTGAGAGCCAGACACCACAGGGGCGCTAGAATTCAAATCCAACTTTGGATGGTCTCCTGCGACTTGCTGTAAATTCCACTGATTCTTAAACAATAGCACTGGACGTCCCCAATTATCTTTGACTGTCACGGTATTAAACAAACGCCCAGCTTTTTCCAAGGCTCCCCAGCCACCGGCTACCCAACGAGCCACACTATAGGGCAACATATCCAACCTAGTCTCTACGCCATACTCATTTCTGAGGCGAAACTGGACTACTTCAAATTGCAACTGTCCCACTGCTGCCAGAATTGGGTCCCGCTTGGACTCATCAACGGAGTACATAATTTGCACAGCCCCTTCTTCCCGCAACTCCTTGACCCCTTTTTGGAACTGCTTAAACTTAGAGGGGTTAGGATTCTTCAAATAAGCAAATAACTCTGGGGAAAAACAAGGAATACCTTCATACTCCAACTTCTTACCGTTGTAAATCGTATCCCCAATGGCAAACACCCCTGGATTATTCAAACCAATCACATCCCCGGCATAGGCAACATCAATGGATTCTCGGTCTTGAGCAAACAGCTTTTGGGGTCTTGACAAACGGACGGTTTTACCAGTACGAGCATGGCTGACAGTCATATCCTTTTCAAACTTACCCGTACACACCCGCACAAAGGCCACCCTATCCCGGTGCTTGGGGTCCATATTGGCTTGCAGCTTAAACACAAAGCCACTAAAGTCTGGATAAGTTGGAGGAATATCGCCTACTGTGGATTTACGAGATTCTGGTTTGAGGGCATAGTCCAAAAAAGCATCTAGAAACAGCTGCACCCCAAAATTAGTCATGGCACTGCCAAAGAACACAGGGGTCATTTGACCGGAATGAATCAGCTCTAAATCCAGGTCTGGACCAACACCATCGAGAATTTCTAACTCTTCCTTTAGTTGATAATATAAGTCTTGTTCTAGGAGCTGCTCAATCTGGGGGTCTCCCAAATCAACTACCGTATTCTTCGCCTCCCGGGATCCGTGAGCGGTGCGTTCAAACAAGTGAATTTGTTGTCTTCGGCGGTCAAACACTCCTTTAAAGCGATCGCCCATGCCAATCGGCCAGTTGACCCCATAGGTTTGTAACCCCAGCTCCTGTTCAATTTCATCGAGGAGTTCTAGGGGTTCTCGTGCGGGACGGTCAAGCTTATTGACAAAGGTAAATATAGGAAGCGATCGCATTTTGCACACTTCAAACAATTTGCGGGTTTGGGGCTCTAGACCCTTTGCTGCATCAATCAGCATCACCGCATTATCAGCTGCTGCCAGAGTGCGATAGGTATCTTCACTGAAATCTTGGTGTCCGGGTGTGTCCAGTAAATTAATCTGACAGTCGAGATAGGCAAACTGCAACACCGTGGAGGTAATCGAAATTCCCCGTTGTTGCTCCATTTCCATCCAGTCCGAGGTTGCCTTGCGCTGAGCTCGCCGTGCCTTCACTGCTCCGGCTTCGTGAATTGCTCCACCATAGAGTAATAATTTTTCTGTCAATGTGGTTTTACCCGCGTCCGGGTGGGAAATAATCGCAAAGTTACGGCGGTGTTCAACAGCGTTGAGCAATTCTGCTTCAAGTTCAGTGGACATCCAAAAAGACTAGATAGGGGACTTTCGCTTAATTCTTACATAACTCTCTATATATTATAGCGTTTCTGATAGTAAGGATCTACACAGCTTTGTTTCCCTATTCCCTACTTCCTACCTGAGAGGGATATATTTTTTACTTCATGGTCAAACCTGGGACTTCACGTCAGGATATAAACCGGAAAACAATGAATAAATGATAATTGTTAACGACCAATAGGTATATTTCTCTATGCGCCCCACGACCCACCCGGTCACCACACACTCACGTCTTTCTTAAAGACCTAACCAGCAAGCCAATTTCCCTATTCCTGTTTTTCCATTTCCTTTTCCCTACTTCTGCCATAAGTCTAGTAATTACTAACTCATCAATGTCGTGATTTCATCCCTAATTTGGGACGGACTTTACGACCTATCGTATAGCGTTATAAACGCTAAAATACTGGTAAGTAAAAATTAAATCTATTATCTAAATTAAGGAGCTAAGCTATGGTGTATGACCAAAAAAATAACATCAACTATGACCCCGACAAGCGCAAGCTGTTATCAGCATTATGTCACGGAGCAATTTTCATTAGTGTCTCATTTATATCCGTGTTAATTCCCCTGGCTATCTTGTTAATATCCGATGACCAAGTAGTCAAAGATAATGCCAAAGAGTCCCTTAATTTTCACTTCAATGTCTGGCTATATGAGGTAATTTTTGGGGCTTTGACTATTATCCTGATTGGTTGGCTTTTCCTGCCTCTGTTATTTATTTTAAGTTTGGTACTGCCGATTATGGCAATTCTCAAGATTCTTGGGGATCCCAATGTATCCTACCGCTACCCATTTATTTTCCGTGTGATTTAAATTAGCGCTAGGGTTTTAGTGAACCTGAGTGAACAGGGGGGAGCATGCCATGGTTGCAGAAAGAGTATTACAGTAGGCCAGAAAAATGCCATCAGACCAAAGAATTTCGTTCGTCCCGGACTTCCCCCTCTTTGCACCCCTGAGAAAAACCTGGAAGATGTAAAATGTAACGAAATGCAAAGTATAATGAGAAGAACACCCCTAAGCGAAAAATTTACAGTATTACCATCACATGCGAGTTGCGATCGCTGGAGCCGGACTAGCAGGGCTTTCCTGTGCTAAATATCTAATCGACGCTGGTCACACCCCGATTGTCCTAGAACGACGAAATGTTTTAGGCGGTAAAGTGGCAGCCTGGAAAGATCAAGATGGAGACTGGTATGAAACTGGTCTCCATATATTTTTTGGTGCCTATCCCAATATGCTGCAGCTAATTAAAGAACTGGGTATTGAAGACCGGCTGCAGTGGAAAGAGCACACCATGATCTTTAATCAGCCAAATCAACCCGGAACTTATTCCCGGTTTGACTTCCCGGATATACCAGCTCCCGTCAATGGGATTGTGGCAATTCTGCGCAATAACGACATGCTGACCTGGCCCGAGAAGATTCGCTTTGGGATAGGGTTGATTCCGGCCATGCTTCAAGGGCAAAAGTATGTCGAACAAATGGACAAATACTCCTTCTCGGAATGGTTGAAAAAACAGAACGTACCACCGCGAGTAGAGAAGGAAGTCTTTATCGCCATGTCTAAGGCACTAAACTTTATTGGGCCTGATGAAATTTCGTCCACTGTAATCCTAACTGCTCTTAACCGCTTCCTACAGGAAAAGAACGGTTCCAAGATGGCATTCTTGGATGGTTCTCCCACCGAGCGACTCTGCCAGCCCATAGTTGATTATATCACACAGGGAGGGGGAGAAGTACGCTTGAATGCCCCAGTTAAGGAATTTTTACTCAATTCAGACAACACTGTTAGTGGATTCTTGATCCGGGGATTGAATGGAGCGCCCGATCAAGTTCTGACAGCGGATGCTTATGTATCAGCTATGCCGGTAGACCCTTTAAAGCTGATGATACCCACACCTTGGGGTGAAATGGAATTCTTTAAACAGCTGGATGGGCTAGAGGGGGTACCGGTCATTAACCTGCAGATGTGGTTTGACCGCAAACTGACGGATATTGACCATCTGTTATTTTCCCGATCACCTCTGCTTAGTGTCTATGCTGACATGAGCAATACCTGCAAAGAGTACGCCAATCCTGATCGCTCAATGTTGGAATTGGTCTTAGCACCTGCTAAAGATTGGATTGGCAAATCCGATCTCGAAATTGTGAATGCCACCCTAGCAGAACTGGAGAAACTGTTCCCCAAGCATTTTGGTAGTGATAACTCAGCTCAACTGCTAAAATACCACGTGGTTAAGACTCCCCGTTCGGTATATAAAGCAACCCCAGGACGCCAGAATCACCGTCCGTCCCAAGACACACCCATTACCAATTTCTTCCTAAGCGGGGATTACACTATGCAACGATACCTAGCAAGTATGGAAGGAGCCGTACTTTCTGGTAAGCTGACATCGCAGGCAATAAATAACAACAGCACTAGGCTTTCAAAAACCAGCGCTCAACCACTAGCCGGCAATCAGAAAGCAGAGATTGACACCCCGTTAGTCTCTTCACCCATGCCAAGGGCCAGTACTGAGGGCTGAAGGATGAAAGTTGAAAGCTTCCAATCTCCAACGTTGCTAAGAATGCTCCAACTGCCCAAATCTCAGCCCATGAGAAACCTGGCCTCCCGGTCAAAATCCTACGAATTATGCCGCCAGATTACGGCGAAGTACTCTAAGACGTTTTATCTTGGCACCCTACTAATGCCAGAAGCAAAACGTCGAGCCATCTGGGCAATATACGTCTGGTGCAGACGAACTGATGAACTAGTCGATGGTCCCCAGGCGGCTTTAACCACTCCTGAAACCCTAGATCAGTGGGAAGAACATCTGGAATCTATATTTGCCGGACATCCCATCGATGACTATGATGTGGCTTTGGTCGATACCCTAGAACGGTTTCCCATAGATATTCAACCCTTTAAGGATATGATTGCCGGTCAGCAGATGGATCTCTACCGTAGTCGCTATGAAACCTTTGATGAACTGAATCTTTACTGTTATCGGGTGGCGGGTACGGTGGGGTTAATGTCTAGTTCTGTACTGGGGGTTGACAACTCCACTAGTAAAGCACCCTGGGATCAGCAAATAGATTCCTATAATCCAGTGGGAGAAGCGATCGCATTAGGAATTGCCAATCAGCTAACTAACATCCTCCGAGATATTGGAGAGGATGCTAGACGAGGTCGTATTTACATACCCTTAGAAGATATGGAACGGTTTAATTACACTGAGGACGATTTGTTCAAAGGTGTGGTTGATGACCGTTGGCAGGAACTGATGCGTTTCCAAATTCAACGGGCAAGGGATTACTATACCAAAGCAGAAAGAGGTATTAGAGCCCTAAGCCGTGATGCCCGTTGGCCGGTTTGGTCTGCGTTGATGCTCTATCAGAAAATTCTCAATGTGATTGAACACAACCATTACGATGTATTTAGCCAAAGAGCCTATGTACCCAAACTCCGTAAGATGTTATCCTTACCGATAGCCTGGCTCAGAGCACAAGTTTTATAGCCAAACCATGGCAAATCCTTAATGGCCAATCTGTCAAGAAATCCCCATCCTAGATATCGATGGGTTTTTTTTTACCGTTGATCAAGGGCAGCAAAAGAGTGGGATACAACAGGAAAATACTATCAATTCTATTTAATGGTGCTACAAATGCTTGGGATTGGAAAAGGAGAAGGGGGAAGGGGGAACATCAAAGGGCAAGGGGTAAAGGAAGATATTTATTACCCTTTAAGATTTACTGAAACTCTTCCTATTGGCAGCAAACATTTATAGAGGTTTATAATTAGCGCGGGTTACAAAGCGCTATAAGTCTCTTCACAAGGGATGTACTTCAGCCGTTGAAGTGCTATATACAATTTCTGAACTATGGTCGATTACACGAGCTTAAAACTGAAGGCTGAGGATGGATAAAGGTATCGATACGTCGTATAATCAGCAAGTCCAACCACTTTTGTCATATAGTAAGGAGATGTTCATGTTTGAACTGGATGTTGTTTATTTGGAATCCGAATACGCCCACAAGAGTCCTCAGGAAATCCTGAAACTGGCTCTTGACAAATTTGACAACATCGCGATCTCTTTCAGTGGTGCGGAGGATGTAGTTCTTGTGGATATGGCATCCAAGATTAAGCCAGATGTGAACGTGTTCTCCCTCGACACGGGTCGCTTGCACTCCGAGACTTACCAACTACTTGAGAAGGTAAGACAGCACTATGGAATTCCACTGGAGGTGATTTTCCCGGAAACGGATGCAGTGGAAGCACTGGTTAAACAAAAGGGGTTGTTCAGTTTCTACCAGGATGGTCACAAAGAGTGCTGTGGTATTCGCAAAGTGGCTCCCTTGCGTCGCCAACTGGCTAAGCTAGATGCTTGGATTACGGGTCAGCGAAAGGATCAGAGTCCTAGTACTCGCGCTAATATCCCTGTTGTCCAGGTAGACAAGGCGTTCTCGACCCAAGAACGAACCCTGATTAAATTTAACCCCCTAGCTAACTGGAGTTCTGAACAGGTGTGGAAATACATCCGCACTAATGATGTGCCTTACAATCAATTGCACGCTAAAGGTTTCGTTAGCATTGGCTGCGAACCCTGTACTCGCCCAATTCTGCCCAATCAGCATGAACGGGAAGGTCGCTGGTGGTGGGAAGGGCAGAAAGAAAAAGAGTGTGGCTTACACAACACTACAGAACAGGTAATGACGAAGAAGGAACACCAAACAGTAAGGGTTTGAGCAACCCTCACGGAAATTAACAGACTAGGTAAAAAATTTCAGTTCAGGTACTTAAGCATTGCGGCACAATCAATAAGTTGCGGTTGAAATCCTAATTTTTAGGTAGAAGTGGGGAGTGGGTTGTGATAATTTCTTTATTACGCTTTTGAAAAACAACTCAGTATTGAATACTACAGAATGAAAATCACGTTAGTAAAAAAAATCAACAAGGACGGTAATTTCTGTCGCAAGTGCGTCAATGTGGTAGAAAAACTTGAAAAAAAAGGATTGATGGATCGAATAGACCAGATTGTGGTTGCTGATGAGCGTCAGCAATCTAGCGAGGGACTAGATCTAGCTATAAAGCACGGGGTAGAAGCAGCCCCTTTCTTCATTGTTGATCATGATGACGGTTCGACCCAAGTCTATAGCACTTATGTTCGTTTCTTCAAGGAAATCTTGAATCACAAGACTTCTGAAAGGGAAGAGGTATCGGAGATCATGGATCGATACCCTGAACTAGATTTCATCTAAAAAACTGATTGCTGTAATCGTAACACTGGGGTGATCAGGTCATGTTAGCGTAGCTCGACGAAGTCCGGTGATGGAAATATATCGGTTCTCGATTGGTTCTCGGTTAATTACCAAAGCGGGATACTATAGTCGCAGCTCGCTGACAATTCAACCAACAAAGACCATTTAAGCAAACAACTAGGAGTTGATGATGAAAAAAGTTGTAGTTTTAGGCGGTGACGGATTTTGTGGTTGGCCCACAGCTCTCCATCTATCTGATAGTGGTCATGACATTGTAATTGTTGATAACTTGTCACGACGCAACATTGATAATGAGTTGGAAGTGAGTTCCTTAACACCTTACCAGCCGATGTCCACTCGTCTCAAGACATGGCTTGAGGTTTCTGGCAAACAAATCCAGTTCTATAACTTCAATGTAGCGAAAGACTATGATCGCTTACTCAATCTATTCCTAACCTATCAACCGGATGTGGTGATTCATTTTGCCGAACAGCGGGCTGCACCTTATTCGATGAAGTCATCTAGCCATAAGCGCTACACGGTAGATAATAACTTGAATGCGACCAATAATCTGCTAGCTGCGATTGTGGAATCGGGTTTGGATATACATGTGGTCCATTTAGGAACCATGGGAGTCTATGGTTATGGTACTGCTGGGATGAAGATTCCGGAAGGGTATTTAGATATCCAGGTGACTACGGATGAGGGGAAAATGGTACAGCAGCAGATCTTGTACCCAGCCAATCCGGGCAGTATCTATCACATGACCAAAACTCAGGACCAGCTGTTTTTCTCTTACTACAACAAGAATGATGGGGTACGGATCACTGACCTGCATCAGGGGATTGTTTGGGGAACTCAGACCAAGCAGACAAAGCTGGATGAACGGCTAATTAATCGGTTTGATTACGATGGAGACTATGGTACGGTCCTAAATCGGTTCCTGATGCAGTCAGCGATTGGTCATCCGTTGACAGTACATGGAACAGGGGGTCAAACCAGGGCATTTATCCATATTCAAGATACGGTGCGGTGTATAGAGTTAGCGATCGCAAATCCTCCGGCTTCTGGGGACAGGGTGAAAATCTTGAATCAGATGACCGAAACCCATCGGGTGCGGGATTTGGCACAGATTGTGTCTGATATCACTGGGGCGGAAATAGCCTATCTAGAGAACCCAAGAAACGAATCAGCAGAAAATGAACTGGCTGTGGAGAATAAATGCTTCTTAGAAATGGGTCTCAAACCAACCACCTTGGTTAAGGGTCTGATGCAAGAGGTAATCGAGATTGCAGCTAAATATGTCGATCGTTGCGATCGCTCGAAGATTATCTGTACATCACTGTGGCGGCAGAAGGGCAATGGGGTGAGTATGGCTGACGAAACTTCTGCTCAAACCACATCCGACAAAACGGCGGTGGGTGTAGGTGCCAGTTAAGAATTAGGTAGCGCGTAAGTGGGAGCACATCTTACCTTGAGCGGTCAGCTTTTTATGGTCAGTCTGGTTCTGTTGGCCTTGCAACTAATAGCTGATCACAAGGACAGCATGGGCGTAGCACCATTACTGACTGCTCAAAGTATCTGAAACTCTGGCAATCTTAATAAGTTCATCAGTAGTGAAACGTCTTGCTACCCTAAAACTAGTTGATCCGATTGTCTGTTATGTATCAAACTGACCCCCCTCGTCCGGCAAAGGAAACCCTACCGACGATGTATGATCTCCCTAGTGAAGATCCAGAGGAACCAGGTTTGCCAGACGAGTTTCATGATTTTCAACCTCAGCTATTACGGGAGACGTTCTGCCCACCGAGTTACCCAAGGGATCAGATCTTTGTGGGGGCTGACTTAAATCTTTACTATGATGTGCGCCATCCTCAATGGTACAAACGACCGGACTGGTTTGGGGTAGTTGGGGTGTCTCGGTTTTATGAACAGCGAGACTTACGGTTGAGTTATGTGATGTGGCAGGAAGGGGTGAGTCCATTTATCGTAGTGGAGTTGCTCTCTCCAACGACGGAATCAGAAGATTTAGGGCAAACCCTACGGGATATCGATCAACCTCCAAGTAAGTGGGAGGTTTATGAACGTATCCTTCGTATTCCTTATTATGTCGTGTTTAGCCGATACACCAATGAGTTAAGAATTTTTGAGTTGAAAGGCTTAAACTATCAACAGGTAAGATTGGACACCGAAAGATTCTGGCTCCCAGAATTAGGACTGGGCTTAGGAGTATGGTCTGGGTCATACCAAGAGGTGAATGGACGATGGTTACGCTGGTATGATGAATTAGGGAACTGGATTCCCACAGGCTCTGAACAGGCTCAACAGACTCAGCACCAGTTGCAGCAGACTCAGCACCAGTTGCAGCAGACTCAGCAGCAATTGCAGGAGGCTGAACAAGAAGCTCAACTCGAACGCCAGGAAAAAGAAATTGCTCAACAGCAGGCAGCGAGATTAGCAGAACGTCTGCGACAGCTGGGGATTGACCCAGGAGAGGTGTAAAAGGTGCCGTTGGCAGCAGAATAGAAAAGCCGATGCTCGGTACGAGCCGCTACGCGAACGCATATAGCAATAGCCGTCTCATACAAAATCCTGTTCCCAAACCCCCCTTATCTGCATAGCCATAGATTCCTGGAATACAAAGATTTGGTCGATTTTTATAAAAGGGTTTTGACAAACGGATTTGATATAAGTCCACTTATACGCTTAGTTCAGTTCTGGAGTATTTAGTTTGATTATTCTAATAATACGTCCAGCGTCGTTTTTTGTCCATTTGCTCTCGCAACGCCCTATAGCGACGTAAGGAGTTTAGCGGTGGGAGGATGTCAATCATGGCTCACGGGGTGACAACAAAGCTCAAACCTAGATAGGTGTTGGGTTTTAGGTTTTAGGTTTTGGGGAAAATGAGCGCATCGGAGTCATTTGTATTTACCAGCAGTTGAAGCAATTTTCACGCATACTTCGTCAATGATAGTTTTTATCAATCCATACCCGCACGGACATTGTTACCTAACACCTAACCCCTAAAACCTAACACCTGTATGACTTTCAATTGCCTTGTCATCCCGTGAACAATCATGGTTTACCACTGCCTCACCAATATTGTTTGTTAGAAAGCTAGCTTTTTTTTATAGAATGATTATAATTGTCATAAAGTATCTATTCGAGATTGTCTGCTGGTGAACAAAACTAACGAGCGTTTTGACGTTGTAATTGTGGGGGCTGGGGCTGCTGGAATTGGCTGTGCAGTAGTCTTAAAATATTTAGGAATTGAAAACTTTGTCATTTTAGAACGACATCAAGTAGGGGCTTCTTTTAGGCGTTGGGCTGAAGAAATGCGATTCATTACGCCGTCGTTTCCCAGTCATGGTTTTGGATTGCTGGATCTCAACGCAGTAGTTTTAAATACTTCTCCTGCCCTCAGTTTCAGAAAGGAACATCTTTCGGGGAAAGAATATGCCCTATATTTGGAGACTGTAGCAGAGCATTTTCAACTACCTATAAAAACCGAGACAAATGTGAAAACTATTGCAGCTTTACCTCAAGGCAAAGGCTTTGTCTTGGAAACTTCTAAAGGCGAGTTGCGTTCACGCAGTGCCTCAGCTTCGCTGAGATCGCAGTTTGTGATTTGGGCAGCAGGAGAGTTTCAATATCCCAATCTTAATCCGTTTCCAGGAGCAGAATTCTGCATTCATAATTCCCAAATACGTTCTTGGACAGAGCTTAAGGGGAAAGAATTTGTAGTTGTGGGAGGCTATGAAAGCGGTGTAGATGCAGCGTCAAATTTGGCAGCATTAGGGAAAAAAGTAAAGTTAATCGATCGCCAGAGTAGCTGGTTAAACTTAGACTCAGATCCTAGTGTTTCTCTGTCTCCTTATAGTCTAAAACGTTTAGAAATAGCTTATTCTATGGGTCGGGTCGAACTAATTGGAGAACAGCACATTGAAGCAGTCAAAGCAGTAAAAAAAGGATATGTGGTGGAGAGCGAGTACGAACAGTGGTTTAGTTCCACACCGCCAATTCTCTGTACGGGATTTAACAGCAGTTTAAAACAAATCGCACCTCTATTTGACTGGACAAATGGCTATGCAGCCCTGACTCAAGAAGATGAGTCTACCCTAACTCCAGGATTATTTGTCGTCGGTCCTTCAGTGCGTCACGGCGATATAATTTTTTGTTTCATTTATAAATTTCGGCAGCGATTTGCTGTGGTAGGAAATGCGATCGCTCAACGTCTGGGAATCGATCCAAGTCCATTGGAAGCCTATCGCCGAGAAGGTTTGTTCTTAGATGACCTTTCTTGCTGTAATAACGATTGTGTTTGTTGAACTATAAGCTGCACGGGCTTGTTGTTGAACCTGCTGAGGCAAATCAGCAAACATTTTGCGGAATTGAGCGGTAGTGCGTGATTTCACAGCTTATGAAGTACGACCTCTCGTCTTGATTCGCTGCAAATTTGATCGTTAGCAATATGTTTACAGTTCCATGTTAAAATTAAGGGTTAGGTTACATTTTGGCAACATCAATGTATTTCACGGAACTTCCTTGCACTCTTAATCCAAACCGGAATGCTTTCTTTGGATTTTATTGATACTCACTAGTAGTGCATTAGATTCTACCAAGCCAAGCTCTTTTGAAGGTTCATAGATCACGTATCGTTTCGGCAAAGGAAAGAAATCATCTGTATCTGGATTTAAAAAATTGGTATCAGAGTTCAGGAGCCTAGCTCCATTTTTTTCATGAAAGGATAAGCAGTATAACCGAATCTTCCAAAGCTTACAAACATTCAGAAGAGCGAACTTCAAGGCATTATCTTCACCTAAAAAGTTATACTGCTTCTTTGCTACTGCGTACTTCAAGGGTATTTTTTCAATCTTACCTTGCTCAGTGATTGGAAGCTTTAGAGTTACAAACACCTCACTACCAGCAATCACGGCAGTAGGATAACCTTCTTCATGATTTCTCATAAACTCGAGTAAGTCTTTAGAGCTTTGCACCTGACCTTCTGAATTGAGAAAGTAGTAAAGGTTTTTGTTTTTTGCTATCAAAGCAGCAAATACCGCAACACATTCAGAAGATGGAGAAGCACCAAGCAAAAGTTGTGCGTAGGCTTTAGACATATTCTTTTGAAGGTATATGACTCCGTGATCGATCCGAGCTGTTAGTCTTACCTTTTCGGATACCAGATAAGTAACAGGAATTTCTCCTTGGTCATATGATATAAAGTACTGAAATCCTAATTGAACATGCTTATTCTTTTCAATAAATTTAATTTCAAAACCACAATATCCTTTTCTAGATAACAATAATAGTATTTTCAAATACAGAGAGTTAACATCCAAAATAGCTGAGGGAATTTCCATTAATACTTGAGCATTTTCTGGTTCAAGTACTTGATCTCTAAGAAAATCAGCTATGGCTTCTAGTTCTGATATGGATTTATCTTCATTTAGCAATGCTCGAGTCTCTAATAGAGATGTTTCAATCAAAGAAAAAGATTTATACGAAACAGTATGTTTATGGGCATTGATGATTCCTATGCTAATACTATTAAATTCAGAACCATCAACAATTCCAAGAAATATACTAGGACTTTGCGATTCTTCAACACAACTATTTAAATCATTTCCAGCGGGATTAAATGATTTCCTTGTTCGATAACTAATTTCCCTAAAAATTACCTTTAAGAGCTTTCCTAAAAACATAGCTTGATGTAGCTACCTAGTGTGACTCGAATGATTGCAGATATAATTTATAGCATAATAATCTTCAGCAATCGCAGAACTTTCTGATGCCAATTTTTACTACAAGAGAAGCAATAACAAAAGGTGGAAATCCTATTAAAAATGGCGTAATAATATCAGCAATAGCAATAACCAAATTAATATTGTCAGCCAGTATAGGGTCATCAATTCTATTACAGAATTCCCATTCCTTACAAACCTTATCATAAATAAGTTGTCGCAAATTTTGAAATTCTTTTCTCCCCGCTTCCTTTTCTCCTGATGGTAAAAATAGATTCCCTTTGTACTTGTCCGAATAGGCTGGTATTAATGAATAAAGCTCATCTTCATCCAAGAAAAGATACTCCTCTATTTCCTCTCTTTCCAATTTGCTAATTTCCCTTAACTCCATATCATTTCTCTCAAGAACTTAGCAAGCTAACTATGAATTATACGGATTTTTTCCATCTAATCACCCCCAATACGGATTTTCTTAAGATTTCATCCGCATAACACTCTGCATAGGGATGTTATACGGAAATTTTCTGTATAATTTCCTTAAAGCGCGTTTTATACGGATTTGTTTGTGCCTATGATCGACACAACTCTATTGGAAGCCTATCGCCGACAAGGTTTGTTCTTAGACGACCTTTCTTGCTGCGATAACGATTGTGTTTGTTAAAAAACCTAAGTTGTATTTACAAATACCATAAGTTCCGATCCCCTAAATCCCCCTTAATAAGGGGGACTTCTGGATTCTCCCCCCTTTGTGAAGGGGGGCTGGGGGGGATCGAATTAATAACTAGCAAGTTGAGTTAAAAAGTAAAGTGAATATTTTTACGCCGTCAAAATTAGAGCGCGATTGTATTGTGGTCATTGGGAAAGAGAGTACGGGCAAGTCCCAACTAATTGCTTCTCTTACAGGACAGACTGCCCATAGTGCCAATTTTCGCGGTTCTACAGTGACTTGTGACACTTATCAATCTGAAGCCTATACCTTTATCGATACTCCTGGAATTCTCTATCGTTCCGACAGCGTAACTACTAAGAAAGCTTTAAGACAGCTACAAGAAAATGACACAGTGCTATTGATAGTCAAGGCAACCGAAGTAGATCGAGATTTAGCAGATCTACTACCTTTAGTAGCAGATAAAAGGGGCATTGTTGTGATTACTTTCTGGGATAAGGTATTCTCGACGGTTCATAACGGACATCTCACGGGTCTGGGGCAACCCCAGACCCCGTGTCCTCCTCAACAAGTGGTTCGGGAATGGAGGGAAACTTCTAGCCTGAGCATTGTCACTGTAGATGCCCGCCACACTACTACAGAACAAAAAAACTCGATTTTGGCTTCTCTGCAAGAACCTAATCCTTTTCCCGTACAATGGATTCCTAGAAGGGCTGGCTGGCATATTCAACCCCAACCAACGCTGTTAGAACATCCTCGACTAGGCTGGTTATTGGCGATCGCTTTATTACTTATTCCTGCGATTATTGCTGTCTGGGGTGCTAACTCCTTTGCGACTTTAGCAGATCCTATAGTCCAAAGTGCGATCGCTCCCCTTCTTGAGCCTTTATCCCAACTCCCAATCTGGTTAAGAGAAATACTGATAGGTCAGTATGGACTGATAACTATGAGTCCGTTGCTGTTTATTTGGGCGATGCCCACAGTAATTCTTTATGCCATATTCTTGGGCGCATATAAAGCTAGTGGGTTAATAGAACGAATTACCATTGCTCTCAATCCTTTACTCCGTCCGTTTGGGTTATCGGGACGGGATTTAGTACGAGTAATTCTGGGTATGGGGTGTAATGTTCCTGCCGTGATTAGCACCCGTGCCTGTTCTAGTTGTTCTAGGGGAACTTGTATTTCCGCGATCGCTTTTGGTTCAGCTTGTTCTTATCAGTTTGGCGCAACTTTAGGGGTCTTTAGTGCTGCTAAGTTACCTTACTTGATAATTCCTTACCTGCTGTATCTAACCGCAACCACCTTGATCTATACCTACATCATTTCTTCCCCTACAGCTAAATCGAATCAGAATCCCCTAGTAATCGAAGGAAGAGCATTTTTAGAATTTCCTCATTCGTCAGTAATTTGGCGCGAAGCTAAGTCAACTATTAATCAATTTTTGTTCAATGCAATTCCCATATTTTTAGTTATTACCGTTATTGCTTCTGTGTTAAATTGCTTAGGAACGATCGCAGCTTTAGCCAATATTATTAACCCTTTGATGGGATTGTTTAATTTACCCACTGAAGCCTCATTGCCTATTGTTTTAGCTTCTATTCGCAAAGATGGACTGCTATTATTTGCCGAACCAGAAACCTTGGCTATGTTAACTCCATTGCAGGTTTTGACTGGGGTGTATCTAGCAGGAGTATTGCTACCTTGTTTAGTTACTCTGTTAACTATTACGCGAGAACAGTCTCTTCGATTTGCCTTATTGCTGTTAAGTAGACAGGCGATAGCTGCGATATTTTTTTCTCTATTACTTGCTTGGGGAGGATTATTAATCAAGTAATAAGTAATGGGCGATCGTTAGTTTAGGGACGAAAACCTACGGTAAGACCACTTGAGCTGCGGTAAGAATCCTTTAAACCCTGATTAATACCAAATCCGTAATATACTCAATACAAAATCAGAATGTCAAATGCCCAAAAAAGATTATTTAGCTGACCATGGTTAACTTATGACTAACTTTTATAAGCTTTTATAAACCGGATTTGGTATCAGTTATGAACTTGAAAATCACCCGATAAGTTGTTTGTCACTATTAGTCCTTGGCCTGATATCAAGTTCCCTATTCCCTTAACTATCAATTATTATCTGAAGTATTGTTGATTTGAACATTATTGTGACTAGTACCATTGTGGCTAGTCCCATTGTGACTAGTACCATGGGATTGTCTGGCCATCCACTGAGTCAATTCCTGAGATAGCTGAGTTAGGGACTCAATTAACTGGTGTGAAACCTCTACAGGAAAATTACCAGAACGGACGTGCAAATCTAGCTTAGGAAAGGGAATATCAACATGGTAATGACGTAGTATTTCTTCAATCAGAAAGTAAAGCTCACTCTTGATTTGGAACTGCTTGGGAGGGTCTTCAATCCAAACCAACAACTCAAACTTGAGGGCATTTTCTCCAAATCCAGTAAAAAATACATTAGGGGCAGGTTGATCTAAGATTTCTGGATGTTGAGAAGCTGCCTCAATCAGAGCACTACGTACTTTAATTGGATCTGAACCATAGGCCACGCCTACGGGTAATTTTAATCGGGATACTGGATTATTGTGAGTCCAGTTGACCACTTCAGCTTCAAGAAAGCGAGAATTGGGGATAATGATTGAGACTTGATCCAAGGTCAGGATTTCTGTACTCCGAATACCGATATTTTCTACTGTTCCCATCAGTTCCCCAACATTCACAAAGTCCCCTACTTGGATCGGACGCTCAAAAATGAGTACCAAACCGCTGACACATTCTTTAGCAATTCCCTGGATTCCCAAGCCAATGCCCACACCCAAAACTCCGACAAATACAGCTAGAGAACTAAAGTCGATTCCCCACAACTGCAATAGGACAATAACACCGATAAAGAGTATGGCATAATGGGTAATCAGGGCAATAGTCTCCTGCGCAGGGCGGCTGAGATTGGTGAGGCGAAGAATCCGCGATCGCAAAACTTTTTTTACTACCTTGGCTAGGACTATCAGAGCAGCAAATAACCCAATCAAGCTTAATAACCCTAAGACAGAATAGGGTTTATCTCCCACCCAAATGATTTCCCACGTCAAGCTTTGAACAAATGTGTCGTTAACTTGGCGGCTCAACTGGCGAGTTTGGGGAAATAGGTTACTAGTATAAATCAGGGTAAATACTAGGATAGTGAGCCGGAAAAGGAGTATGAGAGTCCCGCCTGCAATTTCAGCACGTAAGGCAGGTTGGCGACGGTGTCGATGGGTTGACTTAGTTAGCTTTTTGTGAAACAGCCATTTAATCCGGTGATCCCACAGCGAGCCTACTCCCCAACTAGACATGATTCCCCATAAGCCACATCCAACGGATAAGAATACCGCTTGCAGGATATAGTCCTCGGTACGTTCGATAAACGCCCGTTCCATGGCATTCTGTAGCAGTCTTTGCCAAAATCGGGCTTGTTCCTTGGGACTTCTTCCGGTTAGAGTATCATTGGTGGTTACCGATAGCAAGTGGTTACCATTTACCTTAATCACTGGTAAATTGTCAGTCCCAGCGATTCCTACGTCTATGGTTGGTGGTGCTGTCTCGATGATATGCTTGAGGGTATCACTGACGTAATCAGCCCGTTGTTGAGCAGTTAATGAACCAGCCGGTGCTACCTCAAACAGAGGACGCCCATCTAGGAAAATAGTTACCCGATTCAGATTGTCCTGAGCCACAATTGGCGCAGCTGCAATCAAGCAAGCGATCGCGATCGCTCCAATTACTACCAAGATCACTTGCGTCAGCCAATATCGGCAGCGAAAGAAGGGATTCATCAGCTACCAAAAATATTGCAGTTGAGAGCCAGGAGGCTTTAGCCCCGTCTAATAGGAAGCCAAAGAAAGGGAAGCCTAGTGTTAACTGTACTTTAGTGTTAACTAAAGTGCCTCTGTAGCATTACTTAAGAGATTAATTGGTAATTGGTAATTAGTAATTGGCTGATAGCTGATAGCTGATTGCTAATTGCTGATTCCTCAAAGTATAGTTATCAGACTAACCCTTTAGGGAAATAGCATTTGAGCCGTCTGGTTCAGAAGCTGCCGAGATAGTAGCAGCATTTTGTTCCGCCTCCAGTTTCGGCTTCAAGTACAAATTTTCTAGTACCAGAGCTGCACCAGCTACCCAAGGGGGAACAATCAAAGCACCAAGAATCCCCAAAACCTTTGCACCACCTAGTACTGCCAACAACTGATATAAGGGGTGAACTCTTACAGAAGACCCCACCAGTAGGGGGTCAAGAATATAGGTTTCTAGATTCTGAATAATCACAAATAGTAGCAATACCCACGAGAAAGTCCATCCCCCTTGAGCAATTGCCACAATTAATGCTGGAATTGCTCCCAAGACCGGACCAAAGAAGGGAATCAAATTGGTCACCCCAGCAATTACACCCAAACCCAAGGCAAACTCTGACAGTCCCAAAAATTTTAAACCAACAGTAATCGCCATGCCTAAAATTCCTGAAACCACTACTCGCCCCTGGATGTAACCCCCCATCCGTTGGCTGACTGGCTTGACTTGGGCTGCCAATTTTTCATCCCAGGGTTTGGGAAACAAACTTACCCCCCCTTTAATCAATTGTTCAGACCCAGCTAACATATAACCAGACAGCAGTGTTGCCAGAATTACGGTAAACACTCCAGCCAGAAGACTCCTTGTCAATCCATAGGACTGCACTACTAACTGCTGAGAGGAACGAATCACCCAAGAGGTAACGGTCCCAGCATCAAACATTTGACTCAGAGCTGGTTCAGTCATCCCTAGGCGAATCGCTAAAGCATCTAACAAAGAGGTTAAAACCTCTAAATATGCTGGTAGTTTCCGAAATAAACGCTGAATTTGCTCAGCTACTGTTGGTCCAATCACTAAGCCTATCCCTGTCAAACCAGCGATTAAGCCTAAATAAACCAGAATAACCGCTAGCCAGCGGGGAATCCTTAACTTTTCAGCACTATCAATAATTGGTGCTAGAGTAGACGCGAGCACTACTGCAATCATCAGTACTACTAGCAAAGCTCTCAGTTGCCAGAGCAGGACGATTGTCAAGCTAGTAGCAACAATCAGCAGTAAATTAGCTAAGGAGATTTTAAGGCGTAGCATAGACTTCCATTTGCATGTTGAGTGCCTGCAAATAGTCTACAGAGAAAACAGCTGAATTAGTTGAAGGTTGGAGGTACGGTATTCAACCTACCTTCAACCTTGATCAATCCAACTCCTCTTCACCCACATCATGAAGGGCTGGAGGAGCATCACCGGGTGTCCGCAACATTTCCACCATCTCCTGAATTTCTGCTGGAGGTGGGGGTGTCAGGCGAGAAACCACTACAGTCACGATGAAATTAAGCACCATCCCTACGGTACCAATCCCCTCAGGGGAAATACCGAAAAACCAGGGTGTCATACTATAGAATTTCACCCCAATGATGTAAACGGTGGTAAAAATTAACCCTACCACCATGCCAGCAATTGCCCCTTCTCGGTTGGTTCGCTTATCAAATACCCCTAGCAGAATCACTGGGAAAAAGCTGGCAGCGGCTAAGCCAAAGGCAAAGGCTACCACTTGGGCTACAAATCCAGGGGGATTGATACCAAAGTAACCGGCAATGGCAATGGCAGCAATTACCATAATTCGACCTACCATCAATCGTTGGGACTCCGATGCCCTAGGATTAATGATGCGGTAGTAGACATCGTGGGCGATTGAGCTAGAAATCACTAGCAGTAATCCTGATGCAGTGGATAGAGCGGCGGCTAGTCCTCCTGCTGCTACTAGGGCAATCACCCAGGGAGCAAGTTTGGCTACCTCTGGTGTGGAGAGTACGATGATATCTCGGTCAATCTTTATTTCATTGGTGTCTTTGTCCGGTTTGAGCTCAATCTTGCCATTGCCGTTTTTATCGTCAAACGCCAATAAACCAGTATTTTCCCATTTCGTTGCCCAGTCGAGCTGACGCACTTCCTCAATGGTATGGTTATGGAGGCTATCAATCAGGTTATAGCGGGCAAAGGCAGCAACGGCGGGAGCTGTGGTGTAGAGTATGGCAATGAATAATAGCGCCCAGCCAGCGGAATAACGAGCAGCTCTAGCATTGCGTACGGTGTAAAAGCGTACAATCACATGGGGAAGTCCAGCAGTACCGACCATCAAGGCGATGGTGATAAATAAGACATCCACCATGGACTTGTTGGCAAAGGGTTTAGTGTATTCCTGGAAACCCAGATCTACCTGAATTTGATTGAGTTTGGGGATAATGTCACTGAAGGTGAATCCTAGCTGGGGAATCGGGTTGTCGGTCAGTAGAGTTGCGATCGCAATCGCTGGAATCAGGTAAGCCACAATCAACACGCCATACTGGGTTACTTGAGTCCAGGTAATTCCTTTCATCCCCCCCAGGACGGCAAAAAATGCCACAATTACCATGCCAATCACTACACCCTGAACGATATCCACTTGCAGAAAGCGGCTAAATACAATCCCTACCCCTCGCATCTGTCCTGCGACATAGGTTAAGGAGACAAAAATAGCAGCAATTACTGCTACCAACCGAGCAACATTCGAGTAATAGCGGTCTCCTACAAAGTCCGGTACTGTATATTTTCCAAACTTCCGCAGGTAAGGGGCTAACAATAGCGCTAGTAGGACATATCCTCCTGTCCAGCCCATCAGGTAAATTGAGCCATCATATCCTAAGAAAGAGATTAGCCCTGCCATAGAAATAAAGGAAGCAGCAGACATCCAATCCGCTGCTGTAGCAGCACCATTAGCAACAGCGGGAACACCTTGATCTGCTACGAAAAACCCTTTACTATCGCGCACCCGAGAGCGCCAACCAATGTAAAGGTAGAGAATAAAGGAAATAATGACCAATACACTGGTCCAAGCTTCAACTGTCATAGATATTTCTTTGTCTGAATAATTGCTATAGCGCTGCGCGCAGGGAATCGGGAATCGGGAATCGGGAATCGGGAATCGGGAAAAAATCCTATGTACATCATTACTATGAGAAACCCCATATAGGGATTGTTAGTAATTAAAAAACGGTATTTTTTGATTTAAAAATACTATAGAATTTCCCTATTACAATTCCTAAATTGTAAGTGCTAATTGCTAACTATAAACAACTATACTTGATAGTATACTTTAGTTAAGCAACGCCATTTATTTACAAATTTAGTTGCCAACATTCAACATTACTTTTTGTATTTACGGTCAATTTTATCCATCTGTATAGCGTAGATAAAAATTAGGACAACAAAGGTAAAAATACTCCCTTGTTGTGCAAACCAGAAGCCTAGGGGAATATTCCCTACACTGACATTGTTGAGTAATGTTACGAGCAGAATGCTGCATACAACGGATACGAATGCCCAAACAATTAGGAGATTCCGAATTAATGCGACGTTGGCACGCCAGTATGCCTGACGCTTGTTCTGGTTCATAGTTTTATTAGTAATGTACTAAATGTACTATTTGCGTTTGACTAGTTTCTGGATATAGAGCAACCACCGATAATTGCCCTAACATGGCGTATCGGTATTTCAAAATGTGCTAATGTATACAGAAAATTTGCGGGAGCTTAGGGATAGGCTACACCAAAGGTGAACACAAACCGTCTTTTTGGAGTTTTCTTAATAAAATTAAACAATTCTGGGGATTGACTGGTGTCTTTAGGTTATGGCATTGCTTGATGCGCACCAGCATCAGCTGATCACAGCTGTGCAATTTACCACTGCCCCAGACCGCTTGTCCCGTTGTTTAAAGGAATCTTAAAAGAATTGTGGATACTATTTCGTCAAGAAACGTAAAGCTTAGAGCAAGATTATGTTAAGTTTTGATAAAAAATATCGTAAGTTGCTCACCAAACGCGATCGCTAAAATTAAACCTCCCCATCTCCCCATCTCCCCATCTCCCCATCTCCCCATCTCCCCACCCTCCCTGTAATTATGGGTATTCAACCTGACTTGATATAAGAGTAGCCCTATTTATGGGTGCTACCATCAGGCATAATAGTATTGCTTAAGTTCGCCCCCTTGAGGTTGGCACGATAAACTCTGTTGGGAGAACCCCAATCAGTAAGATCCAAGGTATAGTCTAGTTCTGCTCCCTTGAGGCTAGCGTCGGAGAGGTTGGCATCGGAGAAGTCAATTCCCCTCAAGTCAGCCCGTTCAAGATTGGCTCCCATCAAGTTAGCCCCCCTGAGATTGGCACTTATTAAATAGTGATCGAATGGCAATGAAGCACTTGTATTCAGCTCAGCCAGTTTTGCTTCTTGGAGATTCGCTTTCTCTAGGTTAACTCCACTGAGATTAATCCCTACCATATTGGCTTTTGATAAATTAGCTTCCCTGAGGTTAGCTCTTTCGAGCTTAATTGCTTTGGCGAAAATATTTGATAAGTTTGCTTCTTGGAGATTAGCTTGTTCTAAGTTAGCTTCTGTTAGATTGCTCCAAATAAGGTCAGCTTTTTTCAGGTTAGCTCTACGGAGATTAGCCCCACTAAGGTTAGCTTTTTTCAGGTTGGCGTTTTCGAGGTTAGCCCCCTCTAAGTTGACCCCTACCAAATTAGCCTTTTCTAGATTAGCTCCCGCTAAGTTAGCCCCTTCTAAATTAGCCTTTTCCAGATTCGCTCCTTTTAAATCCTCTCTGGAAAGTTCTAGCCCTGCTAAATTACAGTTTTGACAATTTTTTGTTTCCCGTAACTGGTCGAGAGGATTGTCTCGATTCATAATCAGCCAAGTAATTCCCAAAAGGGCAACCAATCCCAAGGAAATTCCCAAGATAAACGATTGTCTAAGTTTCATTGATGTGAGCTATGGTAGTTTTGGCGTTGCTGAATAATGGAATGATTTTAAGGGTTTTGTAGAATGGGCATCTTGCCCGTTCGAGATCTGGTCGGGCGGGCAGGATGCCCACTCTACTCCGATTCATTGCTTGATTCAGCAACGCCGTAGTTTTTGCTATCTCTGTTTTATCAAACTTGCTTTAAACCTTGATTTTTGCTGCTGAAAAGGCCGACTATTGACTATAGTTTAGGACTTACGAAGTTGAGTTAGTTTTGCCCCCCTAACCCCCCAAGTTTGGGGGGAATGATGTTAAAGTCCCCCAGAATTGGGTGATTTAGGGGGCTTTGCGTCAGTCCTGTTGTTGTTTTTGTATAATCCATGGCAGACTATAAGCAAGCACTGGTTAAAGACGGTAAGAATCCAGAAGGTTTAATTGTCTTTCCTGCCTTCATTACCCAGAAGGAAATGGATGCCCTTAAAGACTTTAGAGTGGGGGATCGGGATACCTTTGTTGTCGCCTATCCTAAATCTGGGACAACGTGGATGGAGCAGATTGTTCACTTGCTCGCTAATAATGGAGAGCAGGGGGACAAAGTATTGAGTGAAGCAGTGCCTTGGTTAGAAGGTGCAGCAACTCGTTATGGAGGTTTAGAGAATCTTATCAAAACTCCTGGCGATCGCCGTTACTTTCACACTCATTTACCCTTGTCTTTGATGCCAATGTTTGGGGAAACTAAAGCAAAGTATATTTATGTTGCTCGCAATCCTAAGGATAATGCTGTCTCCTATTATTATCATGCATTGAGCAAAATGGGATACGAGGGGAGTTGGAGGGAATTTATTCAACTATATCGTGAAGGTAAGGTCGCCTATGGCTCAATATTCGATCATGTATTTGACTGGTGGAAAGCGAGCCAACATTCAGATAATGTCATGTTTGTCAAGTACGAAGACATGAAAAAGAATTTAGCTCAAGTCGTTACCAATGTTGCTAGCTTTATCGATATTCCTTTAACGTCCGATTTATTAGATACTGTGGTTGCTGCTAGTGACTTTTCGGCAATGGCAATCAATCCCAAAGCTAATCTGGATTGGGTTCCTCAGCGAGAAGGTATCCCCAAACATATGCGCAAAGGAATTGTAGGCGATTGGAAAAACCACTTTTCTTCAGAAGAGACTAGTAGTTTTGATGCTCTATATCAATCCAGAATGGCACAATTTGGTCTGGAATTTGAATTTGAAGGGAGTAGGGAGTAGGGAGTAGGGAGTAGGGAGTAGGGAATATGGCATCAAAAATTGTCACCATTGATTTAGGATTCCTATAGTAGTTTGCCAGCTTAGCTTTGTGAACATCTCCATCAATTGTGAGTGCTGAGTTTGAGTGCTAAGTCTGGTTGACAGTCAACCTTCAACCTTTAACCTTCAACCTTTAACCTTTAACCTTCAACCTTTAACCTTCAACTTTTAACCTTCCCTACACCAAGCACCAAGGGCGAACAAGTTGTTACTTTCACAATTCAGCCCGTAGTCTTCACAATTCAGCCGACACCTTCACAATTCAGCTGCAGTTTTCACAATTCAGCCTTAATTGCGATGCCATGTGGTAACGCCACCACCCTGATCAATCAACGTAATCCCTTGAGCTTGCAAGTCATCGCGAATGCGATCGCTTAATTCAAAGTTCTTGGTTTTCCGTGCTTCAGCTCGCTGCTGAATCAGTGCCTCTATTTCCCCATCACTCAATCCATCCGTAGAAACTTCAGTTTCTGCGGATGGTTGTGCTTCTAACCCTAATACCTGGGCTAATTCCACGAGACTACGCCATTGCTGCTCTAATTCTGAAGCAGGAGTCTCTGTTTTACCCTGATGTACGAGGATATTGCCTTCCCGGCGTAACCCTTTGGCCACTTCAAACAATACCGCTAAGCCTCCAGCAAAGTTTAAGTCGTCATCTACGGCTTCTTGGAACTGTTGCGCTATAGTTTCTTTTACCTGCAAGGAGTTAGAGGGTGTGGGTGTGGAGGATTGATTATCCCATCCTAATTGTATACCATAGTTATGGCCAAACAGCAAGCCCTCTTTGAGAGTTTGCCAGCCATTGGTAGCAGATGCGATCGCATCATCAGTAAAATCTACTGGCTTACGGTATTGCGCCATTAACACAAATAGCCGCACTGCCATCGGGTCAACGGGACGGTCGAGTAAGTCTCGGATAGTAGTAAAGTTGCCTAGAGACTTAGACATTTTCTCTCCATCCACCTTGACCATGCCATTGTGTAACCAATAACGGGCTAGGCTTTTACCAGTTACGGCTTCCGATTGAGCAATTTCATTTTCGTGGTGGGGGAAAACTAAGTCAGAGCCACCAGTATGAATATCAATGGTTTCCCCTAGCATATCTCGCACCATCGCCGAGCATTCAATATGCCAACCTGGACGACCTGCTCCCCAAGGGGATTCCCAGGAGGGTTCCTCTGGCTTAGCGCTTTTCCAAACCGCAAAATCAAACGGGTCTTTCTTCTTAGGCTCAGTGGAGTCTGCTACATCTACCCGTCCACTGGCTCCTGCTTGCAAATCCTCTAACTTGCGCCCAGACAGTTTGCCGTAGTCATCAAACCGACGCACTGAATAGTACACATCCCCATCCGCTTCGTAAGCATAGCCCTTTTGTTCCAACTCACACACCAGTCGCTTGATTCCATCTAAGCTATGAGTCGCGCGGGGGTAAGCATTAGCCTCTTGGACATTCAGCCTTGCCATATCTTCAAAATAGGCATCAATGAAGCGTTCAGACACTGCCTCCATAGAGGTGCCTTCCTTTCGCGCTCGGTTCAGGATTTTATCATCAATATCTGTAAAATTTTGGACATAATTCACATCATAGCCCCGCCATTGTAAGTAGCGACGAGCAGTATCCCAGACAATACAAGTTCTAGCATGACCCAAGTGGCAAAAGTCATACGCCGTAATGCCGCAGCAGTACATCCGGACTTTACCAGTTTCCAATGGCTCAAAGGATTCCTTGCGGCGGGTTAAGGTATTGTAAAGGTGTAGGGTCATGACAAAGAAAAGGTAAAATCACCAACAGTGGGCTATAGATATACTTTTGACATCCTCCCTGGTTAAATCATAGATTATAACTAGGGATTCCTAAGACTCACGACTTAGGTTTCTGTTTCCTTCTCCCCTTGGGGGAGTTTTTCGCACCAGCCTTCCGAGATTTACTCTCTTTCGCCGTAGGCGACGCTACGCGAACGGGTCTTACGGTCGCTCCGCAGACTGACACGGCAAGTCCTGCCGCCAAAATGTTAATTGATGCATTGATATCACGATTAGCCCGAAGGGCTACGCTACGCGAACGTGGTGAGCATTGCAGGATGGGCAATCCCATTCCCGAATATTCAAAGGTAAAGACTCAAAACGATTTAGGCACACAGAACACAGTTTGCTACTAGGAAACCACTTATCAATGGCAATGGCTTCTCTATTATACCATTGAGACTTGTACTTAATCTGACGAATTATTTCCGCCCAGTTGGCCTCACTGATAACTTGAGCTAGTTTGTGATTTTTGACCAGATTTTTCACAGCTAAATCTTCAAACGCAATCAATTGGTTTTCTCTGACCAGTTGAGTAGTTAGCTTGTGGGTAAAATCTCGTCTAGCGTCTTTGATTTGTGCATGCACCCTGGCCACCTTTAACCTGGCTTTGTAACGATTGTTAGAACCTTTTTGTTTTCGTGACAAAGCTTTTTGGTATTTAGCTAGCTTTTTCTTGAGCTTTTTAAAATGTTTGGGATTAGCAATTTTATCTCCGTCGCTTGTTGTGATCAGGCTGGTAACTCCTAAGTCCAAGCCAACTTGTTTGTCTGTGGTCGGTAAGCTCAAATCTCTATGGTCATCAAACCTAATTGATATCTGCCACCGATCAGATGGGTCTAAGCTAACTGTAACAATACTTGGAGTGCAGTTTGCAGGTAACTGACGACTCCAACGAATCGCTAAAGGTTCTTTGCATTTGGCAAGATAGACTTGACCATCTTTCCATTTGAATGCTGACTTAGTAAATTCTGCACTCCCACCATTACGTTTTTTCTTGAAGTTAGGATACTTAGCTCGACCGGCAAAAAAATTAGTAAAAGCGGTTTGTAAATGTCTTAATCCTTGCTGAAGAGGAACCGAACTAACGTCATTCAAAAAAAACAAGTCATCCTGTTTTTTCCATTCTGTCAACATTAAGGAAGTTTCCTTGTAGCTTATCCGTCGGGAGCGTTTGTACCAACCTGAAGTCCTAGCATCTAAAGCTTTGTTGTAAACAAGTCTTACACATCCTAGAGTTCTCCTCAACATAGTTTCCTGTTCAGGGGTTGGATAGAAACGGTAACGGTAAGCTTTTTCGACCATTATTTACTCTTTAATATACATTCACATTTTAATCTATTCTGTGTAAAATGTCAAGTGGAGGTGCGACCCGTGGCGAATTTAATTCGCCGAACGCGCCCCGCGTCGCCTTTGGCGAACGGAAAGCGCACCTAGCAATTCATGAGGGGCTGTGTGGGTCACCTGCGTCCGCACTTTATAAGCCCCGTCTCCCGTTATACCCGTAGGGTTAGCGGGAGATGAATTGCTGTTTTAGATAAAATACGATATCTTGGTATATCTTGATTCTCAACTGTTTTCACAAGTTGCCTTATGCAAACTTTACCGACTGATTCCCCATCTGGTCAAGGGATGGAAGCTCCGAAACAAGGCTTACCCGTTACCATTATTACCGGTTTCCTGGGTAGCGGCAAAACCACCCTCCTTAACCATATCTTAAGTAATCAAGAAGGCGTCAAAACAGCGGTCCTTGTTAATGAGTTTGGTGAAATTGGTATTGATAATGAGCTGATTATCAATACTGATGATAATATGATCGCCCTGAATAATGGCTGTATCTGCTGCACCATTAATGATGATTTAATTGAAGCAGTTTACAAGGTATTGGAGCATCCAGACAAGCTGGATTATTTAGTGGTGGAAACCACCGGATTAGCTGACCCCTTACCAGTGGCGCTAAGCTTTTTGGGCACAGAATTGCGAGATATGACTCGTCTCGATTCTATTGTCACTATGGTAGATTCAGAAAACTTTAGTCTCGATCTATTTAATAGTGACGCGGCAAGTAGTCAGATTGCTTATGGGGATATTATTATCATCAACAAGACTGACTTGGTAGATGAAGCCAATGTAGACCAATTGGAAACCCGGATCAGAGATATGAAAACTGATGCTAGGATTTTGAGAACTACTAAAGCCCAAGTGCCAATTCCTTTAATTCTCAGTGTTGGTCTCTTTGAGTCTGATAAGTATTTCGACAGCAAAACATCAGATCATGATCATCACCACCATGATCATGATCATGACCATGATCACCACCATGATCATGACCATCACCACCATGATCACCATGACCATGATCATGACCATCATCACCATCATGACCATGATCACGCTCATCACTATCACTCCGATCACCTAGAAATTGACGGATTCACTTCCCTTTCTTTCGAGACTGACAAGCCCCTAGGGCTTCGGAAGTTTCAGGATTTCCTAGACAATAAGTTACCCTCTAATGTGTTCCGCGCTAAGGGAATTCTCTGGTTTGATCAAAGTCCTCACCGTCACATCTTCCACCTCAGTGGTAAGCGTTTCTCTATTGAAGATGATGAGTGGAAAGGTGAACCAAAAAATCAATTAGTGCTGATTGGACAAGATTTAGATCATGATACATTACGTGAGGAATTAAACCAGTGTATATCTTCAGAGTCTACCAATACAGGGACGGGGATTTGGTAAGTAATGGTTGAAGGTTAGTTTGTTGAAGGTTGAAGGTTAGTTGGTTGAAGGTTGAAGGTTAGTTTGTTGAAGGTTGAAGGTTAGTTGGTTGAAGGTTGAAGGTTAGTTTGTTGAAGGTTGAAGGTTAGTTGGTTGAAGGTTGAAGGTTAGTTGGTTTAAGGTTGAAGGTTAGTTGGTTGAAGGTTGAAGGTTAGTTGGTTGAAGGTTGAAGGTTAGTTGGTTGAAGGTTGAAGGTTAGTTGGTTTAAGGTTGAAGGTTAGTTGGTTTAAGGTTGAAGGTTAGTTAGTTGAAGGTTGAAGGTTAGTTGGTTGAAAATGGATAGACATTTTATGCCTCAATCTCCAATCCCCTCAATTAAAGCTGCTAGAAAAAGTAAATTTAATTTACCACCAGGACCAAAAAGATATTTACTGTTTCAACTTTCTAAACTTCAGCATCAGCCAATTGAATATTTTGGGCATATGTGGCAGGAATACGGAGATTTAGTACGCCTGCCAATCATGCCAGGATTAAGTTTAAATTTGGCGAGCCATCCAGATCATGCAGAACATATTTTGTCTAGCCATCAGGAAGGATATGGAAAGCCAGATCTATTTCTCAAATCCATGAATTTACTTCAGGGGCAAGGACTTTTTAGCAGTGAAGGAGAGGTTTGGCTTCGACAGCGACGCTTAATGCAGCCAGCATTTCATCAAAAGCAATTGGTTAAACTTCATCATGTAATCCTTGATTGTGTAGAATCACTTCTGGGTGAATGGTCGGAAAAACCAGAAGGCGAGATTATTGATATTGCAGCCGAAATGTCACGGCTTACTTTAAAAATTGTCAGTTCCACCCTATTCAGTATTGATATCAGTAGTAAGACAGATAAACTAGGGCAGTCTTTGCGAACAGGTTTGGAATATGTCTATTACCGAATGAATAGCCCCCTGGCACTACCTGTATGGATGCCTACCCCCAGAAATCTTGAGTTCCGTAAAGCAAAACAAACACTCGACCGCCTCGTTTTAGACATTATCCAGTACCGTCGTGAACATCCCTCAGAGCAAAATGATTTGCTGTCAATGCTTCTAGCTGCTCAAGATGAAGAGACTGGAATCGGGATGAGCGATCGCGAACTTCAAGACGAAGTAATTACGTTAATTAATGCCGGACATGAAACCACAGCTACTGCATTAGCTTGGACATGGTATCTAATCGGAACCCATCCTGATGCTATGGCTCAGATGCAGGATGAAGTACAAACCGTTTTAAATGGAAATTACCCTACGGTTGAGAATTTGTTCCAACTGGAATACACTCGTCGCGTATTTGATGAGTCTTCACGTCTTTGCCCAATCGGTTTAGGGCTACCGAGAGTTGCCTTAAACGATGATGAAATTCAAGGATATTTTATTCCCAAAGGTACCATTTTCACTATTGCTCAATACTTCATTTTTCGCCATCCTGATTTTTGGGATAATCCAGAACAGTTCGACCCTGACCGATTTCTACCTTAAAAAGTGAAGCAAAGACCTAAATTTGCCTTTTTTCCCTTTGGTGCAGGTCAACACATCTGTATTGGCAAAAATTTAGCTCTGATTGAATCTACACTAATCTTAGCAGCTATCATACAAACGTTTCACATTGAATTAGTTCCTAATCAATCCATAGAAATAGATCCCAGATTTTCCCTAAGTCCTAAATATGGCATTAACGTTAGAGTGCGGAAAAGACATTAAGCTATAGCAATTCTATGACTTGTAAGGTACAAATATCTGGGTTTTAGGGAGCAGGGAGCAGGGAGCAGGGAACAGGGAACAGGGAGCAGGGAGCAGGGAGTAGGGAATAGGGAACAGGGAGCAGGGAACAGGGAACAGGGAACAGGGAACAGGGAACAGGGAATAGGGAAAAAATACTGTGTACCTCAGGTGCGACCCCTGGCGAATTTAATTCTTAATGGGTCAAGCGCACCTAATAGCTACGATAAACACTATATATAGCAATTCTATATCTCATAAGGTACAACTTGATCCCCCTAAATCCCCCTTAATAAGGGGGACTTTGAGGTTTATAAGCCTACCTCATAAGTGCGATTTTACTAATTTAAAAAAAAGCATTTTGTTAGCGTATATTTCAGACTATCGCTGTTTTTTTATTCCCCCTAAAACTACCAAAACAAACTTTTTTAAAAGCCTTGACAATTAAATTTATAATCATTACAATAATCATTGTAAACCCGATGAGTTGGATTTTTTATTCATGTCACAAAAATTTTCCCAAAATTTCAAAAAACAACCTGCTCACCACGTCTTAAAAGGTTCTCGTGAAGCAGTAATCTATAGCATGCAGATGCTTTATTCCCTAGGCTATGCGGAGATTGCAGAATGGACTCCTCTGGAGAAAACTGATGTTCCCGGGGAGGTGATGACTACCATAACCAAGTATTGGCTGTTGCCATAACACCTTGTCTTGATGCAGTCGCTCATGGGGGAAACCCCCAAGACCGCGCTGCATCGCTAAATTTCTGGGGGGGTTTCCCCCCTTGGCCAAGTCACCTTTGGCCAATCCAATCTGATCACATCGGGTTACAATTGGGAAGTTAGTGACATCGCGATTTTAACTGACTTATTGTGGAGTTGAAATAGCCGTGGATAGTAGTTCTACGGCTATTTTTTTTGAAGCTATCAGCTATCAGCTTAAGCGCTACGCGCACGCTACGCGAACAGCTATCAGCTTAGAGGTTGTCTGAGAAGTCTCATTTGCTAGATCAAAGCCCCCGTTGGTCCCCCAATTTTGGGGGACTTTTAGAAGCAAATTGACTCTTGTTCCCCCCAAAGTTGGGGGGCTAGGGGGGCAAAATTCAGTATCAAAAAACTTTTCAGATATCCTCTTAAGCGCTACGCGAACAGCTACGCGCAATCGGTGCTTTTGAATACAATAAGCTGACGGCTGACGGCTGACGGCTGACGGCTGAATGCTTAGCTAAAATACTATTAGCCTCAACTAATACTTAAATCATGGATGATTTAAATTACTATTTAGACAAATACGACGCTATACCTTTAGATACTGATCAATACAAAAATAGTTATGTCGGCTGGGCACTAGACTTTTTTATTGATGAAACAAAGGTAATAAATCCTTATTTAGATATTACCTTAAGATTATACTTAACCGATGCGGAAACTAATTATAACGATAATTTTAAGAATGACTATTCAACCTTTACGTGTTTCTTAATCTGGAAATTACTTAAAGCGCTGAAAAAACATCCTTCTTTTTGGTGGAGATTTATTAACGATAAATGGTATCAAATTAATAACCCACCATTATTTTGTCCGACAGCAGTGGGAGGGAAAGCTCGATTTTTACCAATAATCATCAATAATGCCACAAAATTAGGATGGCTTGAATTTTCAGAACTATACAAAAATACCAAAGACAGTATTTTCGCTAATCCTATATGGTCTAATAATAGAGATATCTCCTATGCTTACCAACTATGTCAATTTGTTGGTAATCTTCCTGGCTTGGATTTTATAAGTTTTGCTATGCAGACAGGTCGTGAAAGTACCCAGAGTTTTTTCTACTTTGGAAAGCGAACCTACGACGAAAATAAGCAAACATTAACGGTGCCTTTAGCTATAAAATTTCACCATAGCAATTTAGATCCATTCCTAATCGAATTGTTAGTTAAGGATTATCTAGCTGAATTAAGTAAGCTTTAATACAGCAGTTTTTACTTGGGTGAGTACAGAGTTTCTGGTTTTAGGGAACAGGGAACAGGGAACAGGGAATAGGGAAGACAGAAGAGGGAACAGGGCAAAAATTCTGTGTACCTCATTCGGCTAAAAACCGCTATAGATCAATAGGCAAAACTGCGCTCAATCCCTACTCCCTACTCCCTACTCCCTACTCCCTACTCCCTACTCCCTACTCCCTACTCCCTACTCCCTACTCCCTACAACTCAATCGAATAATAATCCAAAGCACCTTCTCCCGCACCCTGAGTCCACCGTGAATCAGGTTTCCAAGCACCATTAATTTCTTCCCGACGGCGAGTGTAGACAGTGAGCTGATTATCCTTTATTTTCAGTAGATTATATTGCCAAGGATAACCGGGTATGAGTTCAAAGGTGGGTGCGCCAAAGGTACCAGCACCAATTTGGTCGAGTTTGCGCCCACCTGGACTGAGGTCGTAACGAAAAAGGCTGGTTTCGGCTCTGTGAATGTGTCCGTGGAGGAAGAAGCGGAATCCAGCAACGGCTAGTTGTTGGATGAATCCTTGGTCAGTAATCCTATCGCTTCCAGCACTATTCAGGGCATGGTGCCAAACGGCTAGTTTCAGGCAGTTGCCGTAGTCTGGGTTACGGCGAATTTCGGTCAGGGCGTTGCTCAGAGCACCGGAGTGGATGCTAGCCCGGTCTCTGAAGTGGTGATCCAGTTGCCAAGCGGAGTTTAGTCCTAGGATCAGCAAGTTTTGGTCTGGGAAATAGTCAATAATGGCTTGCTGGTCATAGTCGAGGGGATAGGCTTCAGTTTTGATAGCTTGATAGAATTGGCTGAAGTGGGCAAACCGTTGTTGGTATTTGGCTTCATCTGGAACTCCAATCAGGTCTTCACGTTTGATGTAGTGACCCTCTTTGAGTTCACCCTCGTAGTCTTCTTGATACAAAAACTGATAAGCTTGCTTTGCTAGTTTCCAATTGAGGTCATGGTTACCAGGAACTAGAACAATTTGCTTGGAGTCTAGGGGAAACTCTTGGCGGAGGTTGTCGAGAAACTGTTGTGCAGCCTGGTATTCCTCTGGAGTGGAATAATTCGCGATATCACCGGAGAGGATCAGAGCATCAAGGTGAGGGATGTCAAGGTCTTGGGTTAGGTCTTGGGCGAGTTGGTTTGACCAAAGGGTAGCTTGCTCAGGGCTGGTGATGTGGAGGTCCGAGAGGTGGAGGATGTACATGTTTTGAGTCGGTTTGGGACGATAGGTTGGGTTGTAGATTTGGTAGCGCTCTTGAATGGCGTTAAGGACATTTATGGTTGTCTGAAAAATATCCTGATTGTGAGTTGCTGCCAATTCTTCCTTGTTCAGGAGATTAATCAGTTTAGGAATAGTGGCTTCTGTGGCGATTTTTTCCAGAGCATCTGCCGCACTCCTACACACCCAAGAGTGGTCATCATACAGCAATTTAATTAAGGGGTCAATCGCCACTTCTGTCCCGATTTTTACCAGAGCTTGTGCCGCACGAATACGCACAGATGAGGAGTCATGATCCAGCAATTTAATTAAGGGGTCTATAGCGGCTTCTGTCCCGATTTTTTCCAGAGCTTCTGCCGCATGAATACGCACACTATAGTCGTCATCATCCAGCAATTTAATTAAGGGGTCGATGGTGGCTTCTGTGCCAATTTTTCCCAGAGCATCTGCCACACGAATACGCAAATCAGAGTCGGGATCATCCAGCAATTTAATTAAGGGGTCGATGGTGGCTTCTGTCCCGATTTTTCCCAGAGCATCTGCCACACGAATACGCAAATCAGAGTCGGGATCATCCAGCAATTTAATTAAGGGGTCGATGGTGGCTTCTGTCCCGATTTTTCCCAGAGCTTCTGCCGCACTCCTCCGCACATCAGAGTCGTTGTCATCCAGCAATTTAATTAAGGGGTCTATAGTGGCTTCTTTCCCGATTTTTCCCAGAGCAGATGCCGCACTACTACGCACAGATGAGCGGTAATCATCCAGCAATTTAATTAAGGGGTCGATGGTGGCTTCTGTCCCGATTTCTCCCAGAGCATCTGCCGCCCTACTACGCACAGATGAGCGGTAATCATCCAGCAATTTAATTAAGGGGTCGATGGTGGCTTCTGTCCCGATTTCTCCCAGAGCATCTGCCCCACTACTACGCACATAATAGTTGTGATCATCCAGCAATTTAATTAAGGGGTCGATGGCGGCTTCTGTCCCGATTTCTCCCAGAGCATCTGCCGCCCTACTACGCACATAATAGTTGTGATCATCCAGCAATTTAATTAAGGGGTCAATCACCACTTCTGTCCCGATTTTTCCTAGAGCATCTGCCACAATTTTACGCACATCAGAGTCGTTGTCATCCAGCAATTTAATTAAGGGGTATATGGTGGCTTCTGTCCCGATTTCTCCCAGAGCATATGCCGCAATTCTACGCATATCTGATTCGGAATCATCCAGGCATTTAATTAACCCGTAAATCGTGGCTTCTGTCCCAATTTTTCCCAGAGCATTTGCCGCCATAATTCGCACATATGAGTGGGGATCATCCAGGCATTTAATTAAGGGATCAATCCCCGCTTCTGTGGCAATTTTTCCCAGAGCATCTGCCGCCATAATTCGCACATATGAGTGGGGATCATCTAGGTATTTAATTAAGGGGTTAATCGCCGCTTCTGTGCCAATTTTAGCCAGAGCTTCTGCCGCACTTTTACGCACCCAATATTCGGGATAATCCAGCAATTTAATTAAGGGGTCGATGGTGGCTTCTTTACCGATTTTTCCCAGAGCTTCTGCCGCCCTAATACGCAGATTTGAGTCCTGATAATCCAGCAATTTAATTAACGTATCAATCTTGGCTTCTGTCCCGATTTTTCCCAGAGCATCTGCCGCACGAATACGCACATAATAGTTGTGATAATCCAGGCTAATTAAGGGGTCGATGGTGGCTTCTGTCCCGATTTTTCCCAGAGCATCTGCCGCACGAATACGCACCAAATAGTGGTCATCATCCAGCAATTTAGTTAAGGGGTCGATGGTGGCTTCTGTCCCGATTTTTCCCAGAGCATCTGCCGCACGAATACGCACCAAATAGTGGTCATCATCCAGCAATTTAATTAAGGGGTCGATGGTGGCTTCTGTCCCGATTTTTTCCAGAACTTCTGCCGCCATATTACGTATATATGAGTTGTGATCATCGAGGTATTTCCTTAGCTCAGGTATCGCTTTTTCTGATCCAGTTATTCCCAACAGTTCAACCTTAACTAAGGTGGGAACCTTTAACCCAGCCACCAACCCAACAGTCTGCTCCTGAAACTCCGGTTTTACTGCTCCTGCTAACCTCGCTCCCAGTTGCCAATCCACTACTAACCCTAAGCTGACCACCTGCTGGGCTTGGGCTTGATCATCTAGCAATTCCAGCATCAGCACCAGAGGTTCTGTCCATTTCAAATAATTGAGATAGTTTTGTTGTAACTCCTGATCCCTAAGATGTGGTAATTGCTTGAATAAATATTCTGCTGTATAGTATTCTTGGATAAGTTGGTGTCGAAACTCAATCAACTCTCCTGATTGTTGAATCAAGTGATGCTTCAGTAAGTCCTTTAGCCAAGTCCTAGCGCGAACTTTAGGATCGAGACAACCATTCTGACGTAGATAGTTAGTTAAAATTTCCTGGGCTTTTGTCTTGGGAATAGCAACAGTAATCTCTTTGGGCTTATCCCCAGTTGTCATCACAAACCCTAACTGTTGCAGCAGCTCTGGCCAAAATTCTCTTGATTCCTCGGAAACATTAACATCTTTCTTGATTTTATTAGAATAAGACTCGGTAAATGAGCGAAACACTAAACCCAGATTCGACGGTATCTCTCCGTTATCCCGAAACAGGTAACATAGCATCATCAATAGCAGGGGAGTTTGGCCAAATTCCCGTAAGCGATCGCCCAATTGGTTAAGCATCTGCTCTCCCTTTTCTGGCAAATATTTTCGGACAAACTCCGACATTTGCTCTGCACTCAAGGGTTGCATTTCCAACTTCTTTTCAATCCCCAAGTCACCACCAACTCCTAAATCCCTAGTGGTGAAAATCATTGGAGTACGCTTCTGGTAATCCTGCCGAAACTGAGTCAAATCCACACGTGCTGCTTCTGACGGTAGCTCGTTCACCCCATCGATCAGTAACCAGAATTGCCCTTCAAACAATAGTCTTTCGATTTCGGTCGAGTCGAGCAGTACATCATGGCGTTTGATAAAATTCCGCACTAACTCTAGCACCGATGTCTGGTAAGATCGCAGTTCCACCAGCACCGGAATTTTCCCTGGTATTCCCTCATCCCCCAACAATCGCACTAACGCAGTGGATTTGCCCGAACCCGGACGGCCCACTAGTAAGACATGATCAACAGCATACTTGCGCAATCCGTCTAGGACAGGCAAGCGCTCAATTTTGTCCCGATTTTTGTCTTCTTCCCGATTTTCGTCTCGTTGTGGCTGCTCCGACTTGATGGTTTGCACCATTAGGCCAAAATCAAACAGCCTAGGGGTTGGTTGCTGCGGCTTGCGTTTACGGCCTTGGACATCGGTGAGGGTATAAACTTGCCACCATTGGGCGTAGCTGTCACGGATTGATGCTAGATAGGGATCCCAATTGACCATCTTAAGGATCTTGTATGAAGTTTGAATTATATTGCACCCTTGTCATTCATTCTAGCTGGGCAGCTGAGTTGGTGGGCAGTGCTTTGGGATGGGATCGGGAGCTGAGCTGATTGGTCTGCTGCACTGCCCACCCTACATCGGCTGAGTTGGTGGAACTGGCATCTTGCCAGTTTCAATATTATGTTGGGGCGGGCAGTTGGTGGGCAGTGCTTTGGGATGGGATGGGGAGCTGATCTGATTGGTCTGATGCACTGCCCACCCTACATCGGCTGAGTTGCTGTGGAATGGGCATCAGGCGTGGAACTGGCATCTTGCCAGTTTCAATATTATGTTGGGGCGGGCAGGTTTCAATATATGTTGGGGCGGGCAGGATGCCCGCTCTACTGCTATGCTCAGCCAGTGGAATGGGCATCAGGCGTGGAACTGGCATCTTGCCAGTTTCAATATATGTTGGGGCGGGCAGTTGGTGGGCAGTGCTTTGGGATGGGATGGGGAGCTGATCTGATTGGTCTGATGCACTGCCCACCCTACATCAAATGGTGTGGTTGTGATTGTAGTTATGATTTTAGTTGACAAAATTCCCTATAAGTGTTCCTACCCCTTGCCCTAGATATTTCGATCTCCTGATCACCCCATTTCCAGGTATTCCAGTGCTATTGTCTGACTAGTAACTGTTGAAATAATCAAGACTTAGGCAATTGCCCCCTAAATCCCCCAATTCTGGGGGACTTTGACATCATTACCCCCCAAAATTGGGGGGCAGGGGGGCAAAACCCACTCAACTTCCTACGCAATTGCCCCCTAAATCCCCCAATTCTGGGGGACTTTGACATCATTACCCCCCAAAATTGGGGGGCAGGGGGGCAAAACCCAGTAAACTTCGTAAGTCCTAATAATATTTTTTTTGTAAATTAGTTGAGAAAGCTTTGCATTTGAAACCTAAATCGACTAAACTAGTGTAGGAGTATTAGCAATAACTAAGTCTTAGCTGCTCAAATCTTCCCTTAACCGAGGCAGCTTAGTTCCAGCTTTTAATAAAAAATTATTTCATTATTGATTATGGATCCATCTATATCTGAATCAGAGGCCAGTCAGGTGATTGAGATCAAGTGGGGAGACCGATGGCAAGTCTATCGGCGCTTGCAAGAGTTAGAGATTCCCTGTCACTGTAAGACTGACCAGCCCTTGAAAGCTGAAATCGATAATGTCACGGCTTTGATTCAAATTTGGAGTATCCTCAGACAGCTAACCCTTCCGCGCCAAGAGTTAATATCCTGGCTCGATGATTGCTGGCAGCTTCCTAGCAAAAGGCGCAAGGAGAAACTTTAGGGAGTGTGGGGAGTGTGGGGTGTGGGGTGTGGGGTGTGGGGTGTGGGGTGTGTGGGAGGTGTGGGGAGTGTGGGGAGTGTGGAATCAGCGACTCCATCAAGACAATACTAATGCTGCGAGGTCTACTCAACCCTCAACCAACTAACCCTCAACCAACTAACCTTGGCCTTTCGGCCACGCTACGCGAACAACCTTCAACCTCCCAACCTTCAACCAACAAACCTTAAACCTTCAACCTCCCAACCTTCAACCAACAAACCTTAAACCTTAAAAGAATACCGTTACTATCAATTCATGACAAAACCAGCAATTCTACATTTAGAAGGGATTACTAAACACTTTGAGCAAACCACTGAGCCAGCAGTGGGGAATGTGTCGTTTACCCTGTATGAAGGGGATTTACTGGGATTAGTGGGGCCATCTGGCTGTGGCAAAACGACTTTACTGCGGATTGTAGCTGGGTTTGAGCGACCCCAAGCCGGACTAGTGGTATTGGCAGGACGGAAAGTGACTGGGCCAGGGTATTGGTTACCACCAGAACAGCGCAATACTGGTATGGTGTTTCAAGACTATGCTCTATTTCCTCATCTGACCGTAGCAGAGAATGTGGCGTTTGGGCTTAAGCAGAATCGGAAACAGAAGAGTGGTGTCTGTGTCAAGGGTAATACGGAAGATGCGATCGCATTAGTCGGATTAGCTGGCATGGGCAAACGTTATCCCCACGAACTCTCTGGTGGTCAGCAGCAGCGAGTAGCCCTAGCCCGTGCCTTAGCCCCCAGACCTAAATTAATTCTATTGGATGAACCCCTCAGCAATCTGGATGTCCAAGTGCGTCTGCGGTTGCGTCAGGAAGTGCGAGCTATTCTCAAAGAAACCGGAACCTCTGCTATATTTGTCACCCATGACCAAGAAGAAGCCTTGTCTATTTCCGACCAAGTGGGAGTCATGCGTTCTGGTCGATTAGAGCAATTGGGGACACCAGAAGAAATCTATACCAATCCCAGCTCTCGCTTTGTAGCAGAATTCGTCACCCAAGCCAACTTTTTACCAGCCCAACGCAGAGGAGACCTATGGGAAACAGAAGTAGGCTCCTTTGCCATCAGAGTCAATGATGCCATACTTAATACTAAACTCGATCAGCTGGAGGAAGGGGAGCTCATGCTTCGGGAAGAAAATGTTCTTCTCAACCCTGACGATAACTCCACCGTAGTGATTCAAGACCGACATTTCCTAGGTCGTGAATACCGCTACTGTTTACAAACCGCTTCCGGCAAAAAACTCCACGCTCGCACCAACCTAAGCACTCAACTACCGGTAGGAAAGCGGGTGCGACTGTCTGTAGCTGACCCATCAGTACCGATATTTGCCTGAGGGAACAGGGAATAGGGAATAGGGAATAGGGAGTAGGGAGTAGGGAGTAGGGAGTAGGGAGTAGGGAGTGTGGGGAGCAAGGCTTGCGGTTTCCATGGGGCTGACATTGAATGTACCTCATAAGTAGGGAAAACGCTATAACAAACTGAAAGCATCAAATCTTATCACTGTTGCCTGTTCTCCGTTCCCTGTTCCCTTACAGAAGTAATAACAATCAATTTTAGTACTGAAATAATCGAATCTTATCACTGTTCCGCGTTCCCGATTCCCGATTCCCGATTCCCGATTCCCGATTCCCGATTCCCTACCTTGACAGGTCAAGATCTCAATTAAACAGATGGAGTTAATCCTGTTTATTCTCTCCTGACTGATTGCCATTAGACCCTGAGTCATTGCCATTAGAGGATTGGACTTGCTTGAGATGAATCTTATTCACCTGAACAATATAATGTTCTATGGCCTTTTGTGATTGTTGTTGACGTCGCGGGCCATCGGATGAATCAGAAAAGCGATAAGCTGGAGTAACTCCCAAGACAAATTTTTCCTGTTCCGCTTCTAACAATTCAACAGTAGTGTTGGCAGCAATCCAATTTTCTTGAAACGGAAAGGAAGTAGAGACACTAGCAACAATAGATGCAACAGCTGGAAATATTACCGGGAGCCACTTTAGTAATGCAGAACCAGTTTCTAATTTGTCTAGCAAGACTAAAATTGGTGTTATTCCCGATAAAATAATGGTTAACATTTGGGCAACATAGTAAGCATTTCGGGAGGTCTTGCGGGTTTTTTTATAATCGTCAATCAACTCCTGACTATAGTTTAGAGCTTTTTCTATTGCTAGAGTTATGGGATTATTATCCGTGGAATTATTACCGCACCAGAGCCCACTACACAGTTTAGATTTTTTGAGCAGTTGAAACTCATGATTAGCTTCTTTATAGTCTTGCCACAATTGTTTATTAATTAGAAACAGAAATATAAAAACGGCAAAACAAGCAGCGCTAACGATTAGCAATATTTGACGGTGTGAGATAAAAAGAGAGGCAATTCCGACCCCAACCGCAGCAGCCAGGAATAAATAAGAACCTATGCTTATTAAAACTGAAGGTTTTGAAATTGATGAAGAAGAGATTTGCTCTATTGTCTTAGGAATTTTAGTCTCTGGAATTCCGTCAACTTGCGTTGCTTCCAAATTCGTCATTTTTATCTAATTGTTAATAAAGTTAATGGACAGAATTGTCTCCAGTCAATTCTAGCAAGTGGGCATTGCTGATTGGTAGAGTACTCAGAAATCCCACTGTTCACCCTCCGTTATGATTTTTTTTTGAAATTTTGCTGTTTGACCCAGTGGTGCGTTACGGGGCGGGCTTTACCAACCCTGGCTACGAGGTTGAAAATGACGGCGAGACCCCCTAACGCATCCTATGCAACTCCCTATATTTTATCGAAAATAGGAGAGTTTGAGAGGGGAAAGAATACCCAGTCCTCTTAGGTCGGGGATGAATTTCCCCTCTCAAGTGGCGTAAGCCACAATCTGTTAACTAGGCAATACACCGGCTTTTCCCAACGCTTCCAAATATTCGGACAGACTTACACCGGCAACGGAAGCTAATCGCTTCAGTCCGTTCCATGCTGTATCCGTCACTCTAATGGTATGTGCTCCTTTGGGTTCCCCGTGAATACAGGGTCTTCCCATTTTTTTTGTTTCTGTTTTAGCCATTTCCTGATCACTTTACGATTCTATAATCTATAATTAAGATAGCACGGATAAAGAGGTCGATACCATGCAATACGGATACGTCTACAAGCTCATTCCAAGTTCTCAGCAGATGACTGTCATGAATCGGTGGCTGGATATGCTCAAAGCGCAGTACAACTATCTGTTAAGGGATAGGAATGATTCCTATGAGCAGGTTAAGTCACCTAAAATGGGGAATTACTGCGACTTGAGGACTCGTGGAGAGGCGTGTCCGTTGACTTGCTCGGTCAATAAGTCAACCTCTGTTGGTTATCCTTGGAAGAAAAGCCAGAAAAATCCTAGACGTAGTGTTTATGAGGTTCAAAGTTCTACTCTTCCGAGTTTAAAAAAAGAACGCCCTTGGTACAAAAAAATACACTCAACTGTCCTGCAACAAATGCTCAGACAGTTGGATACCGCCTTCTCAAAATTCTTTAAAGGTGAAGCAGGGTATCCCAAACCGAAAAGACCTTCTCGTTACCGGAGCTTCAAGTACTCACCAGGTCAAGTAAAACTTGACGGCAATCGAATTTACTTGCCCGGAATAGGATGGATGAGATTTTATAATTCTCGTCCTATCCCAACAGGTTTCACGATGAAATCTGTGACCGTGCGTCGAAAGTCACGGGGTTGGTTTGTCAGTATTCAGATCGAGGACAAATCAGTTCCGTTACCTCCGGTGAAAACTACTGATGAAATCAACCCAAATTGTGTCAAAGGATGCGATTTAGGTATCAATAAACTTGTCAGTACTTCTGATGGCGAAACTATTGCAAACCCATCTAACACTCTTAAGTTCAAGCGTCAAAAAAGGCGCTTGAAACTAAGACAAAGAGTTGCGAGTCGGAAGCAGAAAGGCTCAAATAACCGCAAAGAATCTTTTAGTAAGGTTGCGTCGTTACACGAACGATTAGCCAACAAGCGTTCTGCGTACCATTGGGAAGTGGCTAAAAAATTGACCGATGGTACAGATGCCCTGGTTTTTGAAGATCTCAACATTAAGGGTATGAAGTCTCGTTGCAAACCCAAGCCCAATCAGGATGGTGGATATGATGGCAACGGACAATCTGCCAAAAGAGCACTCAATCGTGTAATATCTGAAGCCGCCTGGGGAGAACTAGTGCAGCGCGGCAGAAATACTTGAGCAGCTGCTGATAATGGTAAAATAGAAGGATGAACTGCTTACCTACTCGATGCTCAGCTTACCCTATTGTACTCTTCACAACTTGTGCTATGCCTGAC
>NZ_JAAHHM010000370.1:0-1221 GCF_010692445.1 Moorena sp. SIO3E8
TAATACCATAAAGTTCCTGAGTCAGGCTGTGTCCTTAGCAGTCAGGCAGCGTTCTCACGAATTGTCTCTGATTCCGCTTTTGAAGTGAGTGGGGTGACTTTGTCAATCTCTACACCTGAATGCTTACAAATTGCCAGTGTGCTGCTTTATGATTTAAAACGGTATTCTGAGGCGATCGCATTCTACAACCAAGTACTGGAACTGGATGCCAAGGCTGCTTCAATTTGGATTGACCGAGGCACGGCTTTTTACAAACTTGGTCGATATGAAAAAGCAATCACGGATTTTGACAAGGCGATTCAACTTGATGCTCGAAACTCTTTGGCTTGGAAACAGCGAGGATTTGCCCTCTATCGCATCGGTCACTACGAACATGCGATCGCTTCCTTTAAAAAAGCAGCAAAATACGAGCCTGACGATGTGGAAGTAGCTGGATTACTGACAGTTTTACAAACTTCAGGAGAATCTCAAAGGGAGTTACAAACCTCACAGCAAAGACTCGTTGCGGTTCGCACTGAGATCAGCACGGCTGAAGAAAAACTCCTTCTCCTTAGCAGTGAAACCCAGGCAGCAACAGCACAGCTTGAATATTCTCAAGCCCAAGTGCGTCAATCTCAGCAGCAGTTAGTGGCTCTCAGAGACAAAATTAAAACCGCACAGTCACAACTAGAATCTTCTCAAGCCCAAGTGCGTCAATCTCAGCAGCAGTTAGTCGCTTTCAGAGGCAAAATTAAAACCGCACAGTCACAACTAGAATCCTCTCAAGTAAAAGTGCGTCAATCTCAGCAACAGTTAGTGGCTCTCAGAGGCGAAATTAAAACTACCCAAGAACGGTTTAAATCCTTCAAGGCAGAACGCCAAAGTTTAGACCAGAAACTAGTGGGTATGCGAGGGGAAATCAAAACTTCCCAAGAACGGCTAGAAGCCTCTCGCCGTGAACAACGAGGCTTAGACCAGAAACTAGTGGGTATGCGAGGGGAAATCAAAACTTCCCAAGAACGGCTAGAAGCCTCTCGCCGTGAACAACGAAGCTTAGACCAGAAACTAGTGGCTGTGGGAGGGGCAATCAAAACTTCCCAAGAACGGCTAGAAGCCTCTCAATACGGTTCGGTTAAGCTCTAAGCAGTATTGATTACATAGAATGTTCGTGTTTCACTTTTGGCTCCAATTCCTTTATGTATTGGTTTCTTGGAAGGAAATTTAGCTCTAGTTTTTTTAACT
>NZ_JAAHHM010000371.1:0-1202 GCF_010692445.1 Moorena sp. SIO3E8
ACCAACTCATCCACGGGAGCAAGCTTAAAAGCTAGGATATCTAGGAGCCGTGTGAGGCGAAAGTTTCATGCACGGATTTGAAGGAGAGGTGCCCTAGGGTAATACCTAGGCATCGACTCTAACCTATCAATGATGCAGGTTGGTATCAATTTAGAAAATGGTTAGAGCACTTTGGTAAGAAGTTTGGTAGAGTCACTGTTGCAGTGAATCCTGCCTATACAAGCCAAAACTGTTCCGAGTGCGGCGAAGTGGTCAAAAAGTCACTATCGACTAGAACTCACGTCTGTGAATGTGGCTGTGAATTAGACCGTGACCACAACGCTGCAATCAATATTCTGAATAGAGCCTTGGGTACGGTGGGGCACACCGGAACCTGGGTTATAGACCCGAACTCTTCAGGAGATCTGGCCTCTACTGTTCTTGATTCCGGTCAGGAACAGCCACGCTGGGTCGTTGAGTGAAGAATCCCCGCGTCTAATGACCGGGGAGTGTCAACTTCCCAAGAGTAAGCACAAGTAAGCCGTAGACCACGCCAAAGGCGAAGGCGAACAAACCATGAGCGACTGCATCAAGACGGCAAGAGGTAAAAAATCCTGTGTACCTCATTAGGATAGAAAGCGCTATATCCCTCTTCTGTCACTCTCCGAAAACTTTTGCCATTTCGCGCATTCTAGAACCTTTGTATATCAAGCGATAGCCAGCTTTTTTATGAGTATAAATTCATGAGAGTGCTAAAATTTTCAAAATGTCATCATCGAACGCTGTATTGCTTAATATACCTTGTTTGTAGAAAGTCTTAATAATAGGAAAAACCGGAGAGTGACAGAAGAGGGATATTATTCAGTTATAAAAAAACCGTCAAACCCTCTTCCCGACTGCCGACTGCCGACTGCCGAACGGATTTGTTACAAAAGTTGTTAAAATATGTTATAATAAAAGATTATTTTATGTTATTATAAAAATGTGGCCGTTGTGCGACGTGAAAGCGTCTGAATGAATCGAAACCTGAAATGGTTTTCTGAGGAGTGCATCCCTCAGCCTGCCGAGATGAGAGGGGAAGAGTAATCGGAACCTGTGTGCAGATTCTCGATAAAATCCTGAAAAGGAATGGTGGTATAAAGTGTAGTCACAACATTTGAACTGCTCGCAGGAAGACTGACAATGGTTAACGAAAGTGAACGTTTGCCGCCTCGTTACATTTA
>NZ_JAAHHM010000372.1:0-1189 GCF_010692445.1 Moorena sp. SIO3E8
GAGTGCATCTCAGTTTTGTAAGACTCAAGTTGAAAATTGCCCGTTGAGGTAGGCACACCGATGCTTCAAGACTTGTGGGACGTTACTCTCATCCCACTGAGCCCCCGAAATCTTGATACGCCGACCCAATTGCTTGACGGTTGATTCGATTGCTCCTGAGCCAATGGAAATGCCCTCGGCTTGATAGTAGCCATAGTTGACAATCCGATGCCGATGCTTGTTGAGGTAGTCAATAAAGTTGCTGACCCGCTGGTGTTGCCAATCAAAGAACTGTTTAATCGCACCATCGACATCCCCTTTCCACAAGCAAGCTTCCACTGCATCCAGCCGCTGTTGGGAGCCACCGACCTTACCCAGGTTCTCGATCAGGTGATACCAATCTAGAATCTCACATCTCTGGGAGTCCCTGCCAATCTCGGCAAAAATATTCCAAATGCCATCATGACCATCCCCCAAACAAGTGAGTGGGGTTGCCAATGGCTGGTGATTAACCCAATTGACTAAGCTTTCATTCTCGTGAAAGAAAGCACCCACAACACGTTCATGGAGATTCACACCTTTGTAATCACGCCACACACAAGGCTCACCTTTGGGGGTGCGTAAACGAACTTTTCCACCATCTACGCTCAGCTCTTCAACTGGTTGCTCTATTTGGGGCAATTCAAAGTCAAAACGCATGAACTAGACGTTGCTGAGTGCTGTGGGAAACCGCCATACCCGTCAACACCTTGATGTCAAAAGCGGCGCGCTCGTAAGACCCGTTGGCGCTCAACAGAAGACAACACTTCTCAAGGTACGGACTCCATCTTGTGTAGGGTTTGACATCAAGTTTCTGAGCTTGTTTCTCACTGACACTCAATCTGCCGAGGATGCTGTCGATACTGCGTTTGCGTCCAGCGCAGGTACCGCTGCTGGTTTGGATAAAAAATTTCCCATTTCTGGGCTGACATACTCGAGAATGTGATCACGAACTGCTTCTTCTATGCCTGCGAGGGTTTGAACCTGTTGGGGGTCTGTTTCTTCATAGAGCAAAGCGGCAATTGCTTGAGCGTGGGCTTTGATTTGGGCATGTTTGTCAGCATCCATTCGCAGAACTCACCTGATTATAGGTCAACTTCTCAAAGCTTAGCTCTGATTGCTCAAAACCGAACTTGAGTATTTATGCTCACTGCAAAATCGGGATGCACCC
>NZ_JAAHHM010000373.1:0-1186 GCF_010692445.1 Moorena sp. SIO3E8
ACTCCCGGTTCGCCCATTTTTTCGGGAGTTATAAGAAAGGCTACTCAGGAGTAAAAGATTGACCATCAAGTTGAGTATAAATAGTAGTTGAAAACCCAAGTAGAACAAGAAGACGCTGCTGTAAAGGAGAAAGAGCAGTCAAATGGGTATAAACTTCATTTTTTACCTCAATTACTACCAAGGTAATTTCCTTGAACGCAGCCAGAATTCTTTCAGCAGTAGGACGGGCAGTTTTTCGTTTGGGTAACCCACCATAAAGTCCAGTTAGCTTTTCCTGATTTTTCCCGAGATGGCGACGCACCTGAAACTCCAGAAGGGTCAAGACGCGCAAACCAATTGAAAGTAGTCGAATTAAACCTGTAACATGGTCTTCACGCTGCAAATAAATTGGTGTCAAAGAAAGTGGGAATCCCTTAAGTCTGGCAAATCCTCGTTCAGTTAAATACTCGTCTCTGTAGGCGCGAACAGCTTGCTTCAAAGAAAATTGTTCCGGATTCTGATTGGTCACATAAACTCGCCAACCTAAGAGTTTTTTTTCCTGGTCTACCGCCTCTTTATCAATTTTAAAATCCAGGTTTATGGATAGTTCTTCTACTGTTTGAGATGCTCGTTCTAGATATCGTCTTTTCACTTTTTGGACTCGTTTGATTTGAAGAGCGATTTGAAACATTCCAGTGGGACGGTACCGTTTGATAATCTTGGCTACAGCCGATTCCCATTCCTCAAGTGAAGTGAATTTTTTCTTACCACGACGGGGAATTTTCAGTTGTTCTAGAGCATCAGAGGTTTTTTGTAGGCGCTGGTTTAATTTTTTTTCTTCCGCTTGTACAATGGCAAATGACCGGACTACTAATTGTCGCTCATCCCAAGATATATCTTGAGCGTCGTTAACTTGAATTTTTTGATGAACTTTTCGTTCAAAACCCTCAGCAATATCTCGATTTTTTCCATCAGCATAGTCGTAGTCTATAGCTGTCAGGTCTTGCTTGTCATTCCAAACTGGTTGAAGATATTCAATTAATTTTTCCCGAGTTACTTGTTTGGCATTTAAAGGGCAAAGATAAAAATCTCCACCGGATACAATCTCAGTTCTCGTCGCCATTGATGCCATTTTACAGTCGCCAATATATAGTAATCCTGACTGTTGTAGCGTTGAGCGGACTCTTTCAATTGCGGGAATATATAA
>NZ_JAAHHM010000374.1:0-1183 GCF_010692445.1 Moorena sp. SIO3E8
TTATTAGGATTTAATTTCATTAATTCGGTTACTAATTTTAGACAAACATCCTTAAAATTCATCCAGGTTTGACCATACAAACCAACGTAAAAACTGCTATGCCTCCGCTCCCTACGTCCAGATTCTTTTACACGAGCTACATAGTTTTGTATTCCTTTACGTTTAATAGTTTGACCTTGGAAAGTTGCAGAAGTGTAAGCTATCGCTATCAATAAAACTCTCGAAATAAACCGTTTATCCTCAAGCTTTGTGTTTTCTAAGTTATAACCACCACTCTTGAAATCTCTAAACATTTCCTCTATATTAAATCTTTTTTTATAAGCGGAAATCGCCAACTCTAATTTTTCAAAATTTGTCAGAATAAACCATCCTTCTTTCTGCGCTATTCCTTTGAGTTTACGTTGCCACTTACAAGCCACATTAAAATTTGAAAATCCACGAGTTTTAGTAACTTTAACTCCTTGTCTTGATGCAGTCGCTCATGGGGGGAACCCCCAAGACCGCGCTGCATCGCTGGATAAATAAAGACACTCCTGGTACTAAACCTAAATCATTAAGTTGAAGCCAATTAGTTTTTTTATATTCAATAAACTCGTTCTTTTTTAAGCGTAAGCAAAAATACACACCCAAGTCCTGTAAGTATTTTGCTAATTTGACAGAGCAAAATTCTCTATCTCCCAACAGGCAGATTTGATAGTTTTTAAAAAGCGGGATAACTTTTGACAATATTATTTGTTGTTCTGTTAGATTACTACTCCCTAACTTTGGCAACAAAGTAAAATATACTGGAAACGCCCTGTCTTGATGCAGTCGCTCATGGGGGGAACCCCCAAGACCGCGCTGCATCGCTTTTATCCCAAATGAGGCTAACCATGAATAAATTAATACGACCCCAACTTGTTCGATCTATTGCTATATAAATTAGTTGGTCCGAGGTAAAGTATGTTTTCAAAACTTCTTCAACTATTGGAAGCCAAACTTTTTCAATGGTGAGATTTGGCAGCGATAAAAATCTTTGTATTCTTTTTCTTTTGCTTTCAAATTTAATGGGTAAAGGGAGAGCATTTGCTAACTTTTCCAAACTGACTTTCTTGATTAATTGTAAAAGATTAATCAGGATTTTTAAAAAAATATAATCGGCTAGACTTAATTGACTTTTTAGGTGGTTTTGGTAGAATGTTGG
>NZ_JAAHHM010000375.1:0-1181 GCF_010692445.1 Moorena sp. SIO3E8
CATCTCATTTTTGTAAAAACATCATTAATAAAGCATCCCATTTAGGTAAGCACAGCGTAAAGAAAGAATTTTAGGAACATTTTCAATATTCCATTGTGAGCCTGATATTTTAACTCGCATTCCTATTTGCTTAATTCCTGATTCAATTGCTCCTGAACCTAGGGAACTTATTCTTTCTTTCTGATAGTATTCATAGTTGATTATTCGCTTTTTATGAGTTTCTATATAGTTACAAAAATTTTGTGCTACTTTCTTTTTTAATCCCCTAAATAAATCTAAAGTCTCTGCCACTTTTCCTGACCAGAGAAGCTTTTCTGCCTTCTGTAAACGTTTCAAGGAACCTCCCACTTTATAAAGATTTTCCTTTAGATGATACCAATCCAATATTTCTCTTCTTTGAGCCGGTTCTCCCAGTTCTTCAAATATATTCCAAATTCCTTGATGACCATCACCTGTACAAAAGAACGGGTTGAGAAGTTTTTGACTATTTACCCAATCTATTAAAACTTGGTTTTCTTGAAAGAAAGCTCCTATATATGTTCCATTCAAACACACAGCTTTATAATCTTTCCATTCACAGGCTTCACCATTTTCCTCTGTACGTAACCGGATTTTTCCTGCATCTAAGCTTACTTCTTGTATTCCTAATCTAGATTCTGGTAAGTCTACATCTTGCTTTTTAACTAATCTATGTAATGTACTATGTGAAATTTTGATTCCCGTCATTGCCCATAAATCTTCCTCTGCTCTCTTATAAGATTCATTGGCACAAATAAGCAGAGCATTTTTTTCCAGCTTTGGACTTAATTGACTATGAGGTTTTAGCTCAAAATAATCCGCCTGTTTATCAGTGATTTCTACTTCTCCTACTATGGTTTTTATTCGGCGAGGTCTGCCAATTTTTACTTGACTGACTTCTGAAAAAAAAATTTTGCTATCTCTGGAGAAACTTCTTCCTGAATATAGTCTCTTAAAGTCGTTTCTATATCCTCAAATCTTTGCTTATTTTCTGGGGGGGTCTGACGATATAAAAGTTGAGCTACAGCTTTTAAATGTTCTTTTAGCTCTTGCTTTTCTTCCGGACTCAAGTTCATGAGTTTTAGTAATTATTAGAAACTATTTATCATTAATAATATCATGATATCATGATTTTGGTATTTTTGCAAAACTGAGATGCACCC
>NZ_JAAHHM010000376.1:0-1174 GCF_010692445.1 Moorena sp. SIO3E8
ATATCATGTCCGTCTAATCACTTATAAGAAAAGTGGAGAGTACAGCATCGAGGTAATGCCAAGACGAATTACCATCACCGAACACTCTTTGCATTGAGGAACTCCAACAGGGTTACCGCCAGGCCAAAAGTGCCATAGTTTGTCGGCAGTATCAGGTGATCTGGTTACTCGCTCAAGGAAAAAAAACAGAGGAAGTAGTCCAAATAACTGGCTACAGTAGAATCTGGATTTATGCATTAATCAAAAGATACAACCAATTGGGTGCTGAAGGATTAGGCGATTGGCCAAAAGCCACGCTACGCGAACGCAGAAAACAAAATCAAGGAGCCAAGCCATTAATAGGAGATTTCGAACAAGCACAGTTATGGCAAGTTTGGCAACGGACTTGCTCCAGATGGGGGATTTTGGAATGGTCGAAAAGTGGCAGACTGGTTAACATCTGTGACGGGCAAGTCCATCAGCAGACAAAGAGGATGGGAGATACTACGACAAATGACTTAATGGTTGAGGGTTCCTTTACCTGCTCATACTAAAAGTGACTATGCATGAGCAACAAGCCTGGAAAAAAAACTAGCCGCCGACCTTGAGCAAATCAAAAGCACTTACCCGAATGCAGATGTGCAATTATGGTGTGAGGATGAACATCGCCTGGGACTCTTTCCCTGTGCTTCGACGCATTTATGATCCAGTTGGGGACTGGCCAATTGCCCATGTCAATTGGAGATTTGAGTGGTTATGGTTGTATGCTTTTGCACACCCGTGTACGGTCGAGACTAAGGCGTGGATTCTGCCTTATGTCAATACTGAGCTATTTAATCGGGTATGGGCTGAATTTGCTGCTGAATTTAATAATGGTGATGATAAACACATTGTTTTAGTTGTTGACCAAGCTGGATGGCATACCAGTAAGGGCGTAGAATTACCAGAGGGATTGCATTTAATATTTTTGCCTTCTCACTCACCACCAATTGCAACCAGCAGAAAGATTATGGACTCTGGTTGACGGCACAAGAGCCAATCGCTCATTTGATCCTCGCGCAGCAGCTAGAAGTTGTTCTGTTTCAACGCTGCAAAACTTTACTCAAACAGCAAGATTTAATTCAAGGCTTGACAGGTTTTCATTGGTGGCGTCAAATTGATGCGTAAATTTTAACTAATTAACCGGACATGATAT
>NZ_JAAHHM010000377.1:0-1144 GCF_010692445.1 Moorena sp. SIO3E8
CTCAGTACAGGACAAAAAAGTTGAAAAGAAGAACAGGATGGGGTTTCATCAGAATTGAGGATAGCCATCAGAAACCCCATGAACCAATATAGCGAATTAAAGAAAGCTCTCCAACCCCATTTGGGATGGCACGGAGCAAGAGTTTCGTTTCTTGCTCTGTTCTTGTTAGCATTGCTGAAAGTGAAAACGGTCAACCGAGCGTGAACTAGCATTGGGTTTCGAGTATTGGTTCGACCTCAGTCAAATTACAAACGACTGCAACGATTTTTTCGTGGGTTTGACTTGGACTACAAGGCGATTGGGAAAATCGTGGTCAGTTGGATGCAAATCCCCGAGCCTTGGATATTGAGTAATGACCGTACCACTTGGGAGTTGGGCAAACATTGCTACAATATTCTGACCTTAGGGATAGTCCATCAAGGAGTGGCATTTCCGGTGCTGTGGTGGATTCTTGATAAGAAAGGGAACAGTAATAGTGACGAGAGGATGAGGTTCATTGAGGAATTTTGCCAAATCTTTCCTGATGCTAGGATTTCCTTTGTGTGTGGGGATCGCGAGTTCGTGGGACAAGCCTGGGTGCGATACCTGCTACTAGAACCATCAATGGCTTTCCGATTGAGGATTCGAGCTACAGATCGGATTGAACGCAATGGGGTATCCTTGGCTGCTCGAGTGGTTTTTGCTCATCTACAGAAGGGTCAATCTCAAAGACTCAAGGGATTCTGTCGAGTTTGGGGGTGCCCCGTTAGTGTGGAAGCTCTACGTCTTGATGATGGCAAGTTGCTCGTTGTCATCAGTCCTGATGCGAGTGAAGAGCTTGTAAAAGATTATGCTTCCCGTTGGGGCATTGAGACTCTTTTTGGCATTTTCAAGACTCGTGGCTTTTGTCTCGAATCTACTCAAATGACCGTGCCAGAACGAAAGCGAAAACTTTTTGCTCTTTTAACCTTAGCTTTGTGTTGGTCGATGCTCACCGGAAAGCGTACTTCATCAGTTTCAACCTATTCCCATTAAGAATCACGGACGTAGGGCCAAGAGTCTTTTCCGTCTAGGTTTTGACCATCTGCGTCATCTTATCCTTAATCCTCAATCCCTTCATCAGTTCGACTTTCGGCAATCTTTACATTTTTTGTCCTGTACTTAG
>NZ_JAAHHM010000378.1:0-1142 GCF_010692445.1 Moorena sp. SIO3E8
AGTTTCAGATCAACAAATGGCAGCACTCAACTTGACCCATCGTCCCATTTGTCCCCAGTGGAATTACATGATTCATCCTCGGTCTCAATCTGCTCAAAAACCATGAACTTATTTCTTGACAAACCCTAATCACTGGATTGCGTTCCCCGGTGTTGTGATTTTGGCGAATGACTTTCTGATTAACGTGGATCACAGCGTTCGTGTAATTTGTACGCTTTGACCAATTCCGCTTTGGTCCACGAGTGCCAGGCGTTACCACTGGCATGCCATCAAACAGAGGAATCACCCAAGTTCTACCCACCTTATACGCTCCTTTGACTCTGCCCTTGCCCAGAAGGTAACGGACGCGAGTGGCAGAAACACCTAGTAATTCAGCGGCTTGTGCGGTAGAAATCATCATGGCGGCAAAACCATTGCTTTAAAGATACTATTAGTATAACCAGATTTTAAAGAAAATGCAAGGGGTTAGAAAAACTATTGCATTATCGTCACGGAATAGTGGTAGTGGGTGGAGTAGGTTAAGTGAGCTAAATAGGTGCTGTGGGCGCTGTGAAACTATTGCATTGTTGCCATCTTAAGGAGTATCGGGGGTCGGATGGGTGGAGTAGCAACAATAGGGGTAGTAAATTAAATAGGGTTAATGGGTTTAGTGGGTTCTGTAAAACTATTGCATTGTCGCCACGAAGTAGTAGCAGTGGGTGTAGTGGGTTAAGCGAGTTTAATAGGTGGTGTAGGTGCTGTAAAACTATTGCAGCGATGCAGCGCGGTCTTGGGAAGGCAGCGCGGTCTTGGGGGTTCCCCCCACTCGCTATTGCCGTGGTTTCCCCCACTCGCTATTGCATCAAGACATTGTCGCCATCTTAAGGAGTATCGGGCGCGGGGAGATGGGGTAAATGGGGAGACGAAATTGATGTGTAGCCATAATTTACAGAATTGGTATAACTACAAATCAGATTTGAAACTACCCCCTACTTCAGTCATTAATCGTAGGGTGGGCAGTGCCTACCAAAGCCCTTTGTCGGGTAAGGTAGGAGATGTTACCATCTCCTCCTCCCCTAAGAACCGGACTTGAGACTTTCGCACTCATCCGGCTCAAGCCTATTCAGTCCACCCGGGAATGTAGATGCTTGTGCTTGGCTTTA
>NZ_JAAHHM010000379.1:0-1123 GCF_010692445.1 Moorena sp. SIO3E8
GGTAGAATACAGGTAACATTGTCAATAGGTAGGTCTTGTTGAACAAAAGAGACCTATCTTTTTTTTAGCACAAAATGGTGAAAGCTTTACATTTAAAGCTTTTCAGGCTATTTCGTCACCCCTTCAGCTTCCAACGTTATTACAACTTTACCTCTCGCGTGTCCTTGTTCAAGATATCTGATAGCTTCAGGCACTTCACGTAAGCTGTATCGTCTATCGATAACAGGTGCTATTTTGCCAGTTTCAAGAAGCTCTTTGATAAAAACCAAATCCTTATGGTTTGGTTCCATAAACAGGGACACAATTTTATTACTACCAGTCATGGAAATCCATGGTCCTAGGAACATAAGTTGGAAAAGTTGAGCTGTGGAACCTCCGACAAAGACATAAATTCCGTTGGGAGTTAATATACCTTTGTAATCCAAAATGGAACGATAGGCGGCAGCATCAAAAATCAGGTCATAATGCTGACCATTTTTGGTGACATCTTCTTGAGTGTAATCAATCACATGGTCTGCACCAATGGAGCGCACCATGTCTAAATTCCTGGTGCTGCACACCCCAGTCACTTCGGCCCCGAAGGATTTGGCAATCTGCACGGCAAAGGTACCGACACCACCAGAGGCACCGTTAATCAAAACCTTTTGCCCTGACTGAATCTGCCCTTGGTCCCGAAGACCTTGCAGGGCGGTGAGTGCTGCTGCCGGTACTGCTGCCACTTCCTCGAAGGTGATACTGGCGGGTTTCAAGACTAATGCACTTTCCCTGGCACATACATACTCGGCAAAACCCCCGAAACCATGGTCGGATAGGTTCCCGAATACTTCATCACCTGGCTGAAACTGCTTTACGTTTTTGCCAATGGCTTCAACCCGCCCTGCTATGTCTGCTCCCAGTATCTGGTTTTTTGGTTTTAGAAGCCCAAACCCCATGATGCGGATCAAGAAGGGTTTTCCTCTTAGTAAATGCCAGTCACCTGCATTGGCGGATGCGCTAGGGTGCATCTCAGTTTTGCAAAAATACCAAAATCATGATATCATGATATTATTAATGATAAATAGTTTCTAATAATTACTAAAACTCATGAACTTGAGTCCGGAAGAAAAGCAAGAGCTAAAAGAAC
>NZ_JAAHHM010000038.1:0-59954 GCF_010692445.1 Moorena sp. SIO3E8
TAATACCATAAAGTTCCTGAGTCAGGCTGTGTCCTTAGCAGTCAGGCAGCGTTCTCACGAATTGTCTCTGATTCCGCTTTTGAAGTGAGTGGGGTGACTTTGTCAATCTCTACACCTGAATGCTTACACTTTTTTAAAGAAGTTGAAAATGGTTTTGAGTTAATTAAATCCTATCCGACAATTGCAGATGATACTAGCCGATTTGTAGTGAACTTCAAGTCAGTAGATTTGAATCAACCCGAAGACTATGGTACCAATTGCTCATCGTCTATACGTCATGATCGCCGAGTTGCGGTTTATCTTTGCTGTTTGTACAGAGCAGGTTTTAAAGCCTCGCCGAAGTTTAAAGTTAAATTCAAGGCCAAACAAGATGTTCGTGATGCTGTTAGTCCAGGTGTAGATCCTAGTGAAGGAATAACCCTTGAAAAATGCGTAGACTGGTGGGAGAGTCTTTGGAATATTTATGATAATAATTCTGCTTTTAGCACTTACAAAAAGCAAAAAGGCCATGAGTGGGCTGATGAAGATTTAAAAGCACTTCTAGTTATGCTCACTCGAAAAAGTAAATCTGGAGGAAGAGCCGATTGCTCAGGATTTCGTATTCTCAATCCTGTCCGAGAACAACACACTAGCACTCTTCAAACACCTTATGACCAAGATATTCTGAACAAGTTAAGGCAGGGAAAAATCATCATTGTTGACCTATCTTTGGGCAATCCAGAAATACAGGCTATGTTTAGTGAACGAATTTGTAGGCGTATTTTTACTGATGCAATTGCCCGCTTCACTAGCACTCGTCCAAATAACTTCATTCAATTTTATTTTGAAGAAGCGCATAATCTTTTCCCTAAAAAAGAAGATAGGGACTTGTCTCAAATCTACAATCGATTAGCAAAAGAGGGAGCCAAGTTCAATCTTGGTTTGATTTATGCAACTCAGGAAGTTAGCTCAATCAGCAGTAATATTCTTAAAGCAACACAGAATTGGTTTATCTCCCACTTAAATAACGAAGATGAGATCAGAGAGCTTCGGAAATATTATGACTTCAGCGACTTTACTGAAAGCTTAATTCGCTTTAGTCAGGATACAGACAAAGGATTTGTGCGCATGAAGACCTACAGCAATCCATTTGTTATCCCAGTTCAGATTGATCGCTTTCCCCCTGAAAAAAAATTTTAGTACCACTTAATCTTTTAGAAAAAAATGGGCTATTCAAGTAAAAATAATCGTCGTCCATTTGAAGCTGCTAGTAAAGCAGCTCATCATCATATCATTAATGATCCTGAAGTTCAGACGTTGATGGATCGAATTTACAAGCCACCTCGATCTGAGGAAATTCCTTTAGAAAAGGTAACAGCAGATTTTGAACCACCTGAAAGAAACAAAATTGAAGCGATTATTGCTGTAGATGGTGGATACACCGAAGCAATTATAGAAAATAAGTTTCCTTCAAGAAAAATTCATTTCCTACAGTTTGGAGCTTTGTTTTTTAAGCAAGAAGAATTGGTATGCCTTGAAGAATCTCCCTTCATTGCACCAGAGGATATGTCTAAGCTAAAAAATATACATAGAATTAAGCTGGCCTTGCCAACCAAAAATATACGCTTCCAGGATGAAAACACTCTGAAAGGAAGCGTTTTGAAAGCGATTTATGAGTTTTTTTTGAAGAGTACGTTGGAGGAAGATAAAAGCTTAATAGATACTTTGGCATGGTTTATATTTCGTCAATATAAAAAAAATCATAGAACTCAAGACGAGAAAACTTGGAATTTAGCTACTAATCCCTTAAGCCCAAATGGAAACTCAATGCTTCTTGAAGAACAAAATATGGATAGTAATTACACTTTCCCTTGTCTAGAAACAGAAGGAAGAGTTTATCTAACAGATATTTTTCGATTTCAAGAGGTTATTGATGAAGATTTTGGTGCTACAGGAATTCTTGGATATTTAGTCAATGTCATTGAACACTTGATTATCATTCATATAATTCGCCAACTTCTTCGGGAGCAACCAGATACTTTGAAGAAAGTATTTTTTATTAAGGACGGTTCTACGGGATACTTTGGTCAGACTGCTTTATTACATAAGCCAATGCTTGACATGGTTAACTGGCTTCTAGATAAGCATGACATAGTATTAGCAGGTTTGGAAAAGAGCGGACCCTTTGTAGACCATGCTCAAGCAATTCAGCAGAATTTAGATCCTGGTAAGGTACTCATCCTGACTGATGATTATATTTACCGCTACATTCTTCCTGGACCAGGTGACCCTCAACGTCCATATGCTTCAACTAGCAACTATGGTCACAAAGTCATCTTTAAGGCTCCAAATGGCCACATGTACGTTGTTTCAATTCCAGTACGAGAACTGAAAAAAAATCCAACCATTAATGATCTTCCGAATTTACAGGTGATTTTGTCTAACGTTGAAGCTCTACACTGTGATATGTATGATTCCGCGCTCTTCCCTGTGGCTTTAGTTAACAAGTTGGTTAGTCTCTCGGCTCACCCCAGTCAGCGCATTTTGCAAAAGTTTGCTAGTCAATCAATCAGTAGATAATTTTATCAAGGCGATCGCGTAGCGTGACAGAAGGTCAATCAATCTTGCTCTACCGAACTCACGTTAGTTTAGAGTCAAAATCAAGATGAACCAGCAAGATTAAAAAGCGTTGACGGCTCCTATACTAGGGATTAATCCTGTCGGATTTAATCCTAGGATGCGGAGCCATTTTGCTCAAAGCTTAACTTCAATATCAACTCCAGCAGGCAAATCCAATTTCATCAGAGCATCAATAGTCTTTGAAGAAGGCTGATAAATATCAATAATCCGTTGGTGAGTACGTGTTTCAAAGTGTTCCCGAGAATCTTTATCAACGTGAGGCGATCGCAAAACACAGTAAATACGACGTCGAGTGGGTAAGGGAATTGGGCCAATAGCTGTAGCATTTGTGCGGTTTGCTGTATCTACAATCTTCTCACAGGAAGTGTCCAGCAAGCGTCGATCAAAGGCTTTTAGTCGAATCCGAATTTTCTGCTGTTGAATAGTTGCCATTTTTTTAATTTTCTAGGTTCTTTTCTTAGCTAAAATAAACATGAATAAAGAGCAGAGAAGCTAGAGCTTCCCTGCTCCTGCTCTATATTAGAGTACTGCTATTCGAGAATCTTACTGACCACACCTGATCCGATGGTGCGACCACCTTCACGGATAGCAAAGCGCATTCCTTGTTCAATCGCAATGGCGTTGATCAGGCTCACCGTCATTTTGATGCGATCGCCTGGCATCACCATCTCAGCTGTAGAGCCATCGTCAGCAGTAAAGGCATCAATAGTGCCAGTCACATCAGTGGTTCGTACATAGAACTGAGGGCGATAGCCGGAGAAGAAGGGAGTATGACGTCCACCTTCTTCTTTCTTCAGGACATATACCTCAGATTCAAACTTGGTGTGAGGGGTAATTGAACCGGGCTTGGCAAGTACCATACCCCGCTCAATGTTCTCTTTTTGGATACCCCGCAGCAGTAGCCCAACATTGTCTCCAGCCATCCCTTCGTCTAGGGTCTTCTGGAACATTTCCACACCAGTTACGGTGGTGTTACGGGTCTCTTTAAGCCCGATGATTTCTACCGTCTCACCAACTTTAACCTTACCCCGCTCGATTCGACCGGTGGCAACAGTTCCCCGACCAGTGATGGAGAAGACATCTTCCACTGCCATCAGGAATGGCTTATCCACATCCCGCTCTGGTGTGGGAATGTATGAGTCTACATTCTCCATCAGTGATAGCACCACATCAGTCCACTCATTGTCACCTTTGGCAATGCTTGGATTCTCGGTCAGGGCGTTTACAGCCATTAAGGCTGACCCAGCCACAATCGGGATATTGTCCCCGTCAAAGTCGTATTCGCTCAACAGTTCCCGAATTTCGAGTTCTACTAGCTCTAGGAGTTCTTCATCGTCTACTTGGTCTTTCTTATTTAAGAAAACCACGATGTTAGGCACTCCCACCTGCCGAGCCAGGAGGATATGTTCTTTAGTTTGTGGCATGGCACCGTCAGCGGCAGAAACCACCAGAATTGCCCCATCCATTTGCGCCGCACCCGTGATCATGTTTTTCACATAGTCAGCGTGGCCTGGGCAATCCACGTGGGCATAGTGGCGATTTTCGGTTTCGTACTCCACATGAGCAGTATTGATGGTAATCCCCCGTGCTTTTTCCTCAGGAGCTGCATCAATTTCCTCGTAGTTCCTCGCTTTTGCCTTCCCTTGAGCTGCCAATGTCATAGTAATAGCAGCAGTTAGGGTAGTCTTGCCGTGGTCTACGTGACCAATCGTGCCAATGTTGACGTGGGGTTTATTCCTTTCAAACTTTTCGCGTGCCATGAATTACATGTTCCTTTTTTTTGTTATGCGTTCCCTTGATTCTTAGCAATGATGGCTTCTGCCACATTGCGAGGTACTTCATCATAGGTTTTAAACTCCATAGAGAAAATACCCCGACCTTGGGTCTTAGACCGGATATCCGTAGCATAACCAAACATCTCTGCTAATGGAACTTTAGCAGTTACTTTGGCAATGCCGTCTTCAGAACCCATACCTTCAATCTGGCCACGGCGGGAGTTGAGGTCACCCATGACATCCCCAAGGAAGTCTTCCGGCACTTCCACCTCAACTTTCATCATAGGCTCTAGGAGTACTGGGGCAGCCTTCATCACAGCATTCCGCATGGCCATAGAACCAGCAATCTTAAATGCCATTTCTGAAGAGTCTACGTCGTGATAAGACCCATCTACTAGGGTAACTTTGACGTCGATCACTGGATACCCTGCTAGAATTCCCGATTCACAGGCTTCCTTCATCCCTTGTTCAGCAGGAGAGATGTACTCTCTCGGTACAGAACCACCTACGATCTTGGAGACGAATTCAAAACCACTACCAGTATCTCCTGGTTCCAATTCAACAATAACGTGACCGTACTGACCTTTACCGCCACTTTGACGGATAAATTTACCTTCCGCCTGGACTGATTTACGAATCGTCTCTCGATAGGCTACCTGGGGAGCGCCCACATTCGCTTCTACCTTAAACTCTCGCAGCATCCGGTCTACCAGGATTTCCAAGTGCAGCTCACCCATGCCCGCAATCACGGTTTGGTTAGTTTCTGGGTCAATGCTGACCCGGAAGGTAGGGTCTTCTTCAGATAGGGCTTGGAGGGCTTTGGATAGCTTCTCCATATCCTGCTTGGTTTTTGGCTCTACTGCCACCGATATCACTGGTTCTGGAATAAAGAGGGATTCCAAAATAATGGGAGACTCTTCGTCACAAATAGTATCCCCAGTGATAGTATGCTTTAAACCAACGGCAGCGCCCAAGTCTCCAGCCCGCAACTCCTCTACTTCAATGCGGTCATCAGCCTTCAAGACAATCAAGCGAGATATCCGTTCCTTCTTATTCTTAGTGGAGTTGAGGATATAGCTCCCCTTCTTGAGTACCCCAGAGTAAACCCGCAGGAAAGTTAGGCGACCATAGGGGTCTGCCATAATCTTGAATGCCAGAGCTGACATAGGAGCTTCGTCATCAGCCACCCGCTCGACGGTTTCACCCTTAGGCATAGTACCTTGAATTGGCGGAACATCAATCGGAGCTGGTAGGTAATCAATAACCGCATCCAATAGCAGCTGAACCCCTTTGTTCTTGAATGCAGAGCCACACAACATAGGAACGATTCTGCCCTCAATGGTTCCTTTGCGCAGGGCTTCACGAATTTCCTCTGCCGTGATTTCCTCTCCTTCAAGGTACTTCTCAATTAACGCCTCATCAGTTTCTGCCACCGATTCCACTAGTTTGGCACGGTATTCTTCGGCTTGCTCTTTGACCTCTTCAGGAATTTCTGTATCTTCGATGTCAGTTCCCAGGTCATTGGTGTATATCTTGGCTCGCATCCGCACCAAGTCAACAATGCCTCTAAATTCGCTTTCACTACCAATCGGGATTTGGATGGGAACAGCATTGGAGCGCAATCGGTCACGAACTTGCTCGTAGACCTTGAAGAAGTTTGCTCCTGTCCGGTCCATTTTATTAACAAACGCAATTCGAGGTACCTGATAGCGGTCTGCTTGCCGCCAGACGGTTTCAGACTGAGGCTGGACACCACCTACAGAGCAAAACACAGCAATCACACCATCCAATACCCGCATGGAGCGTTCCACTTCAATGGTGAAGTCAACGTGACCGGGAGTATCGATAATATTAATCCGATGCTCTCGCCAGTTGGTGCTAATTGCAGCAGCAGTGATCGTGATTCCCCGCTCCCGCTCTTGGTCCATCCAATCAGTTACAGCTGTACCTTCATGGACTTCACCAATTTTGTGAACAATTCCAGAATAAAACAGGATTCGTTCAGTTGTTGTTGTTTTGCCCGCATCAATATGAGCTGCAATGCCGATATTGCGTGTTTTATCAAGCGGGATGGTGCGTGCCACGGTTACCTCCTTTGTCTGGTGCCACCATTTCCTCACCAGGTAGCTATCTATTTACAATTTTATACTTTTTTTAAGTTTTTTTAGGCATTTGTGGACATTATCCTATAGCTACCAGGTTCTTGTTCTAGGCTTTTTAGGATAATTAGTACCGATAGTGGGCAAAAGCTTTATTTGCCTCTGCCATTCTATGGGTTTCTTCACGCTTGCGAATAGCATTTCCGGTTTCATTGGCAGCATCCATCAGCTCATTAGCCAATTTGCTAGCCATGCTCCGACCGGAGCGACTTCTGGAGAATTTAATCAGCCAGCGTAGGGCTAGAGTAGTCCCTCGCTCAGCCTTTACTTCCATAGGAACCTGATAGGTTGCCCCACCAACCCGGCGAGCCTTGACTTCTACTAGAGGGGTCAAGTTACGCACAGCTTTTTCAAAGGTTTCTATGGGATCAGCTCCAGTTCTTTCTTCAATGATTTTCATTGCGTCATAGATAATTCGGTAGGCAAGGGATTTCTTGCCATGACGCATGAGTCTACACCCCAACATACAAATCAGGCGACTGTTATAGACTGGGTCAGGGGGGACAGGACGCTTTTTAACAACTGAGCGACGAGACATAAGTAAGCTTAAGAAAAAATCAAAAATACAGTTTACTATTAAAAATTAACCAAGGCAATCAACTACACTCCTGTGATTAATCCTAGTGTGATTAACCCTGGTGTGATTAACCCTGGTGATACAGTTAGCTTTTGACACTCCCGTCGCTAAATCGAACGCGCCCCGCGTCGGGCAAAGCCCGTAGATTATAGCGTTCGCGTAGCGGCTCCTAGGTCGCTGGGATTCTTAAGAATTTTACACTCTTAATGGCTGAGCCAAACAGCCTCTAAACCCTCCAATAAAATTATTGGGCTTACTTTTTAGATTTTTGGTTTATGCTTGATTCAGAGGCTTTTCAGCTTGCGCACAAACCGCTACTCTTTCGAGGGCATTAATTATTAATAATGCTCAAATTATCAAGGAAGCGCAACAGTTCTAGTCTCCAATTCCCAAGGGGCTGTGTGGGTCACCTGCGGGAGCACTTTATACGCCCCGTCTTCCGCTAAGTCGGTCGGCTATAACGGGAGTCCCCTTGGGGTTTAGATGGGCGTGGGTGAGAACACAGCAACTCTATTGCTGAAAGTCTCTTACTTTAGAGGAGTCAATTCTCGTGAGTTTACTTAGGGCGCTTTGTCCCATACTTAGAACGACCTTGACGCCGATCCTTAACTCCTGCCGTATCAAGGGTACCCCGAATAATGTGATATCGCACTCCAGGTAAGTCCTTCACACGACCGCCTCTGATCATCACGACGGAGTGTTCTTGTAGGTTATGACCAATACCGGGAATATAGGCTGTTACTTCAAATCCTGAAGTCAGACGAACCCTTGCCACCTTTCGTAAGGCTGAGTTGGGTTTTTTGGGTGTAGTTGTGAACACCCTAGTACAAACACCACGGCGCTGGGGACATTGTTTCAGCGCTGGGGACTTAGTTTTCTTCTTAGCTTTGAAGCGCTCGTTACTAATGAGCTGCTGGATGGTGGGCATGGGTTACGGCTTAATAAACATTGGTTGATTTAGCTTAATCAACTACAAACAAACCAATGCTAATTATACCAATAATAACACTCTGGTGTCAATCTGGAGCCTTGGATGGGTCTATACGAAAGGAATTACCGCAGCCGCAGCTTTCTGAAGCGTTAGGGTTATGGAAGCGAAACCCTCCTCCCATCAGGTCTTCTGAGTAATCTAGAGTTAAGCCATTGATAGTTTTTAGGCTTTCCGGGTCTACTATGACACTGATGCCATCACAGTCATAGACCTGATCCTCAGAATTTATCACTTGCTCAAAGTCAATAGTGTAGTAAAAATCAGCACACCCACCCTGGCGGACACCTAGACGCAATTTGGCGTCTGGCTTTTGACGCTTAGACTGTACACGTCTAATTTCACTCGCAGCAGCTTTACTCAGTTTAATCATTAACGATACTAACTATACGCAACAACTAGCACCAGCTAATGTTACCTCAAAAAGGAATAGTCATTAATCATTAGTCATTTAATTTGCCACTGCCAAAAGGCTTTTTTGGGCATCCTAAAGACTTACAACTAATGACTACTAACTAAATACTTAAAACTAATGACTCAATCTATTTGCCTTCTGGTTTGCTGCGGGCATAATCATCTTCAAAGCGAATAATGTCATCTTCTCCGAGGTATTCTCCATTCTGGACTTCAATTAAAACGAGGGGAATAACACCAGGATTCTCTAGTCGATGAGCATAGCCTTGAGGAACATAGGTTGATTGATTTTGATGAATAATTTCTTCTTTATCGCCACAAATAACTTTAGCTGTACCACTGACAACAATCCAGTGTTCGCTCCTATGGTAGTGCATCTGCAAACTTAAGCGATGACCCGGCTTGACTTCAATGCGCTTGATTTTGTATCCCCGTCCTTCTTCTAAGACAGTGAAAGACCCCCAAGGTCGTAGTTCGGTAGCGGCAACGCCTTCAGCTACTCGGGATGACTGTAGGGTAATGGCCGAAACTTGAGAAATTTCTTTTGACTGAACCATGGTTTTGTTCCTGAAAACGTCTAGCTAAGTGATTGTGGGAAAGTTTACTAATTGGTTACTACTTCTAGGTTAGACAAAATGAAAGAGAATTGACTATCGCAAAATCTAGCAAACTATAACTAAATTTTTAAGGCCAAATTAGTGGATTACCTGAATTTATATAAAGTCTTTACATTAGAAATAGTTATCTTGACCTAAGTTGAAGCTGAATAAACCTATAGTTAAGGGATTCGTGATTTACAAAAATCTTAATAAATCTGAACACTTCATACTTACTTCATAGTTAATACTTAATACTTAATACTTCTTAAACTATCAGGGAACAGGTGTAAAAAAGATGCCCAGACCGTTGTTAACTGGTGCTGCTGTATAGGGAGACCGATCTAGGAGTTGACCACCTAGATAAAGTCCAGTTGAGCTACCCCCGTCAAGATTGAGGGCACTAATGGCTCCCAATTTCTGCATCAACTGAGCTGTTTCCCTTAAGGTTGGGCCGTCTCCAGTATGACTATGGTGAAAAGCAGCAATAATCAATGTGCCATTAGCAGTGGTTCCAATAGCACTGCGTGGAGCAGACTGCTGAATAAACGCATCACTAAATTGTTCCGATTTGCCATCCAAAACAATTTTTCGATCTTGTAGTAGCAGTGGTCCACCACCGAGAATATGGGGGTAGCCATTGAAGTCAGCAGGAAACGTACTCCCCTCAATTCGCACTTGGGTACCGATACTAAGATCATGAACGGCTGTGCTGTTGGCTCTAAGGGTAACTAGATAGCCATTGGGGGGGATAGGAAAGGCTTGCTGACCGGCAAGTCCTCCAGGCAACAGATGGGTGACCGAGTTGTTCTGGACAACTACAATGATTTCATGATCAATTAAGGGAGTGTAGGTTGGTCCGAAGGCGGGAGTGTAGCGGGCAATGCCAGCTTTGACATAACCACTGTTGACGAATAGTACTGGCAAACGTTTCCGGTTTGAGGTAACTAAGGTTTCGGTGAGGCTGAGTCGTCCCAGTTTAAAGTGACCGCGATCATTCCAAGCGATCGCTCCCCGATTCAAAATTGGACCAGATAACCATCGACTGTCACGGCGAATTGCTCCTAAGGGCAATTGGTTGTTACGGTTGAAAAAGCCAGCATTAATTGCAGCAGATGCTTGCCACCACTGAGCAGCTTTAATTAGTGGGGCTGTTCCCACTTGGGTCGTAGCATTACTGCCAATGGGTCTGAGGCGTAACCGGTGAGATTTGGGGTCAACCTCCAGCCACACCACTGGGAAGCTAGTATCTTTGAGACTAATCAACTGCTGACGCCACTGGATGCCGGGTGCCCAGAGAATATTTTTCTTTACCATGGCATCGGGTCGCAAATCAATCACCAATCGAAAAGGGTTAGGCAAGGTGAAAACTCGCAGACGTTTACCTTTGGGGAAATCCACCCTGAGCCTAGTTTGGTTCTGATGGCTTTCTAAGCGGATAACCGGTTTATCCATAGGAGCACCCACAGAAATGGGAGCTACATCTTCAGGCCCTTGGATCTTGGTAGCCTCTAGAGCATTAAAACCCTTGACTAGTGACAGGTCCGCTGAGGCAGCTACTGTAATCACACCTTCAGTGCGTCGGTCATTGACTTGCCAGAAGGTTGGGCGGTCTAAATCAAGAACAATACGATTACCCCAAGGCTGACGTCCCTGGCGAATAGCCTTCACCCTGGCTGGCATGGAAGAGATATACAGCTTATCCCCGTGAACTTGTAACTGCCAACCTGCTGTTTTGGCAAAATCGGTAATATCTAGATATCGATAAGCACCACTAACTTGGCTGGGGAAGACTACTGATGTACTCCGGGGTTTAGAAAACCACCGAATCGGTTGCTGGGTAAAATCTTTACTATTGAGCATTTCTATCCCCAAAGTTTGCATCGCTCCTACATCACTGATGCCAGTGCGCACTGAGGTTCCCACCAGCCACTGCTGCCAAGGTAAGTTGATCCGCTGACCATTTAAATACACTTGAAACCCTTGTCGGATCACCTGGGGGGGGACAGAGAAAAATTCTACCTCTAAGGTGTTATCAGGCATGGGTGGTAGCTCTTCCAATAGTTTCTTCCCCTTTAAAACTAGGATGTTCTCCTGGGTGGTTTGGGATAAACTTTGAACGAGGACAGGGGTCTCTTCATCTGCTGGGGGCAACTGGTTAAGTAACTCTTTAAAGCTATTTAAGATTAAGGGTTCAATTGCTCCAACTCGCCTATTTGCCGTAGCTACGGATGCTGGGAATAGAATTAGGAGCAAGAGGGTAATGGCTAGCTTGGAGATCTGAGTCCACACTTTTGTAGTATCAATTCCGGTCTTTGGTGTTACTCTAGTCACCATCAAAGGGTTCCATTGAGCATTGGTTGCAGCTAGTAGCCTGTTTCCTCAAAGGACTGATTTGGCTTAAAGCTATCCTTTCATAACCTAAATCAGTCAGCAAAAACTATAGAGAATGTCTAATTTCACATACTCTTCAACTAAGTTCTAGGCATTTAGGCTCTAGGCATGTAGCCTAAGGGGGTTTTAAAAAAGTATGAAGCACTCCGGGTCAAGCACGGAGGCCCTCAACTCCCCCTTTTGTAAGACCTAAGACCATGAGCCTAATACCTAGGCATTTAGAGAGGAGATGCCACCTGGTCTAAACTAAGACTGTGATGAAGGCTACTGTGACAATATCAAGTCCTGTCAGTGCAAAAGAGTCGTTAAGAAAGCTATTTTGAGTTTCGCTCAATGGTCTTGATCACTGCTACGGTAAATCCACCAATTTCTTCCCGAGTAAAATTTTCAGTAGGTTTATGGAGAAATTAGGTATTGCTATCGCTAACCTATTTCTTATATCATGACTATCCACCTATATATGTAAGTTTCTAGGATTTATGCCAGCGTCATGGAACCCTGGTCACTTTGGTCATCAGCTAGGTGGTTAGTTGCATGCCATTTTAGTTGCATCCCATTGTTGAAGCACGCTTACGTGTTGCTACTGGTAAAACCTGTAATGGTTAACTACATCCGTTGCTCTGTGTCGGAGGATGTAGCTTTTTTGTCAGCAGCTGACCAGATTTCATTGGATACTCAGGATAGGAGTTTCTAAGGGAAAAAAGCTTGATAGATTGTTTCACCCAGGGAATCGGGATTAGACCCAACCAACTTCTGGCTCACCATTGATGGTAAATCATTGTTGATTTTTCCAGCCTAGTAGCAGTGTATAGGTCACTGCTACTAGGTTAATAGTCCTCAATCTGTAATGAACGCATCACTAAATACCGTGAATAATAATTGGATGAATAATATCGATAACCAGAAAAACCAGGAAGATCTACAACAGTATCACACAAGGATACCGTATCCAGGTCAACGTTGGTTGGTGGAGGAACGAGATGCCTGTGGGGTTGGCTTTATTGCGTCTGGGCAGGGTATAGCTACTCATAAATTGATTGAACAAGCTCTAGTGGCACTGGGTTGTCTAGAACACCGGGGGGGGTGTAGTGCTGACCAAGATTCAGGGGATGGTGCAGGCTTATTGACTGCTATTCCCTGGAAACTGTTGGAAAAATGGTTCACCGAACAAGGCATTGAGCAGCCTCCTAAGGAACAGTTGGGAGTTGGGATGGTATTCTTGCCTCAGGATAAGAGCTTGGTTAGCCAAGGTAAGTCAATTGTTGAGGAAGTCCTTGCTCAAGAAGGCTTAAAGGTTTTAGGTTGGCGTGTGGTACCAGTACGCTCAGAGATCCTGGGTATCCAAGCGAAAGCCAATCAACCCCATATGGAACAGTTGATCGTAGCCTCTGAAGGGGAGATAGGAGATGAACTGGAGCGTTTGCTGTTCAAAACTCGCTGTCGCATTGCTAAGGCACTAAAATCTCAGAGTACCATCCGAGTGCCTGAAGATTGGTATTTTTGCTCTTTTTCCAGTCGCACGATTGTCTACAAAGGCATGGTGCGCTCAGCGATACTTGGAGAGTTTTACTTAGACTTAAAAAATCCTGATTACCAGAGTGGGTTTGCTGTCTATCATCGACGCTTTAGCACCAATACTATGCCCAAGTGGCCCCTTGCTCAACCGATGCGGTTGTTGGGACATAATGGTGAGATTAACACTCTGTTGGGCAATGTCAACTGGATGATAGCCCGGGAGGCTGACTTGGCTCATCCGGTTTGGGAAAAAGGGTTGAAGGCAAATAACCTTGAACCTGCAACCGACACTAACCTCAAACCAAATAACTCCTTAGATGAGATCAAGCCTATTATCAATCCAGAAAACAGTGACTCAGCCATCCTAGATAATGTATTTGAATTACTGGTGCAATCTGGACGCAGTCCTCTGACCGGATTAATGATCATGGTGCCGGAGGCTTACCAAAATCAGCCGGATTTGGATAACTATCCGGAAATTGTTGATTTTTATGAATACTACAGTGGAATTCAGGAAGCTTGGGATGGTCCAGCGCTATTAGTATTCAGTGATGGGAAAACAGTGGGAGCCAGCCTAGACCGAAATGGATTACGACCGGCTCGTTATAGCATTACCCGGGATGGCTATGTGGTGGTGGCATCAGAAGTGGGGGTAGTGGACTTGCCAGAATCCGAGATTGTGGAAAAGGGCAGACTCGGACCAGGGCAAATGATTGCTGTTGACCTGGAAAGCAACGAAATTCTAAAAAACTGGGATATCAAGCAACGGGTAGCGGCTCAACAACCCTATGGTCAGTGGCTGAAGCAGTACCGTGTAAAATTGGAACCCCAACCCTTTACTGAGGCTCCTGAACAAGAGGCGGCTAAGTTACTGGGTCAGCAGACCGCTTTTGGCTACACTGCTGAGGATGTGGAGATGATCATCCAGCCGATGAGCACCCAGGGGAAAGAACCTACTTTCTGTATGGGAGATGATATTCCCTTGGCGGTACTCTCCAATAAGCCTCGGCTACTCTATGACTATTTCAAACAACGCTTTGCCCAGGTCACTAACCCACCCATTGATCCTCTACGGGAAAGTTTGGTGATGTCGTTGAGTGTAGAGCTGGGTGAGCGAGGGAATATATTAGAAGCTAAGCCGGAGTACGCCCAGTTGTTAAAGCTGGAAACCCCAGTACTCAATGAGGCGGAGTTGGCAGTGGTGAAAGCCTCAGGGTTTGAGACGGCTGAACTCTCTACTCTATTTGAAATTGCTACTGGTCCAGGGGGGCTAGACGTAGCTGTGAATCGTCTGTGTGACCAAGCGGCTGAGTCGGTAAGGGCTGGTAAAACGATTCTGATTTTGAGTGATAAAACTGCTGGAGGGCTTTCTGAAAACTACTCCTATATTCCACCGATGTTGGCTATAGGTGCGGTTCACCACCACCTGATCTCTCAAGGATTAAGGATGAAGGCATCTATTATTGTGGAAACGGCTCAATGCTGGAGTACTCATCACTATGCTTGCTTAATTGGTTATGGTGCATCAGCAGTTTGTCCTTATTTGGCTTGGGAATCGGTACGGAATTGGTGGGCTAATCCTAAGACTCAGAAATTGATGGGCCAGGGGAAACTGGAAAGCCTGACTATAGACCAAGCTCAGAAAAATTATCGCAAGGCGGTACAAGCAGGTTTATTGAAAATCCTATCTAAGATGGGAATTTCCCTATTATCGTCTTACCATGGCGCTCAGATTTTTGAAGCAATTGGCATTGGTGGGGATTTATTGGCACTAGCCTTTAAGGGAACTACATCTCGGCTGGGAGGTTTGAGTATTGCTGATTTAGCTCAGGAAGTGATGGAGTTTCACAAGCGGGCTTTCCCCCTGACAGCTAAGAAACTGGAAAACTTTGGCTTTATCAATTACCGTCCTCGGGGCGAGTATCACATGAACAGCCCTGAAATGGCTAAAGCCCTACACAAGGCGGTTTCCTCTTTCGTCCGTGACCAATCCTCTAAGAATGGTAACGGTAAAAATCACAAAGAGTTGGAAGTTAGCAAGTTGCAGGTTAAACCTTCAAGCCTTGACGCTAACAAAGAAGCTTACGACCACTACGATGTGTATCGGAAACTGTTGGAAGAGCGTCCAGCAACTGCACTACGAGATTTGTTGGACTTCAACAGCGACCAACCTACTATTCCGATTGAGGAAGTAGAACCTGTTGAGGAAATTGTCAAGCGCTTCTGTACCGGAGCAATGTCCCTAGGCTCTCTATCCCGAGAAGCTCACGAAACTCTAGCTATTGCTATGAACCGGATTGGCGGTAAATCCAACAGTGGTGAAGGGGGAGAAGACCCAGTGCGCTTCAGCATTCTGAATGATGTGGATCAGACTGGTCATTCTCAGACTCTACCTCACTTAAAGGGATTACGTAATGGGGATGTTGCTTCCTCTGCGGTTAAACAAGTAGCATCTGGTCGCTTTGGAGTAACACCAGAGTACCTGATGAGTGGGAAGCAGTTAGAAATTAAGATTGCTCAAGGTGCTAAGCCAGGGGAAGGGGGTCAGTTACCAGGTAAGAAGGTTAGTCCCTACATTGCTAAGCTGCGGCGTTCCAAGCCAGGAGTAACCCTAATTTCCCCACCACCCCATCATGATATCTATTCCATTGAAGACCTAGCGCAGCTGATTTTTGATTTGCATCAGATTAACCCTCAAGCTAAGGTATCTGTGAAGTTGGTGGCAGAAATTGGGATTGGAACTGTTGCGGCTGGGGTAGCTAAAGCTAATGCGGATGTAATCCAAATTTCTGGTCATGATGGGGGTACTGGAGCATCTCCCCTGAGTTCGATTAAGCACGCTGGAGCGCCTTGGGAACTGGGAGTAACTGAAGTACATCGGATCTTGATGGAAAACCAACTACGCGATCGCGTTTTGCTGCGGGTAGATGGTGGCTTAAAAACTGGTTGGGACGTACTAATGGCCGCCTTGATGGGAGGAGAAGAGTACGGTTTCGGTTCGGTATCGATGATTGCTGAAGGCTGCATTATGGCACGGATTTGCCATACCAATCAATGTCCCGTAGGGGTTGCTACTCAGCAAGAACGCCTGCGCCAGCGCTTTACCGGGATTCCAGGCCACGTGGTCAACTTCTTCTACTTTGTGGCTGAGGAAGTGCGATCGCTTCTTGCCAAACTAGGTTACCGTTCCTTAAAGGATATCATTGGTCGGGCTGATCTACTCAAAGTTCGGGAGGACCTTGAGTTGACTAAGACATCTATGCTGAATCTAGATTGTCTGACTCAGCTGCCTGATACTCGCACAGACCGCAGTTGGCTCAACCATAAAGATGTACACAGCAACGGAGCAGTTCTAGATGATCAACTGCTGGCTGACGCTGACCTGACGAATGCTATTCAAAACCATGGGTCTGTGACTAAATATGTGGACATCGTAAACACTGACCGTAGTGTAGGGGCTCGAATTGCTGGAGTAATTGCCAAGCAGTATGGTAACACTGGTTTTGATGGACACATTACTCTCAACTTCAAGGGGGCTGCCGGTCAAAGCTTTGGTGCCTTTAACCTGCCTAGTATGACCTTGATTTTAACTGGTGAAGCGAATGACTATGTAGGCAAAGGGATGCATGGTGGTGAAATTATTATCAAACCACCGGCTGATGCCACCTATGACCCAGCTAACAATGTAATTGTAGGTAATACCTGCCTCTACGGTGCCACTGGCGGAACATTATTTGCCCATGGCGGTGCTGGTGAGCGGTTTGGTGTGCGCAACTCCAAAGGCTATGCTGTGATTGAGGCAGCTGGTGATCACTGCTGTGAATACATGACTGGTGGTGTAATTGTAGTCTTAGGGAAAGTGGGACGTAATGTCGGTGCTGGTATGACTGGTGGTTTAGCCTACTTCCTAGATGAAGAGGATAGTTTTCCGGCCAAAGTGAACCAGGATGTCAAGATTCAACGGGTAATTTCAGCCGCTGGAGAGCAACAGTTGAAAGGCTTAATTAAAGACCATGCCACTCGGACTGGTAGCCCGAAAGCCCAGATGATTCTCGACAACTGGTCTGAATATCTGCCCAAATTCTGGCAAGTGGTACCCCCTTCTGAGGCGGATACTCCTCAAGCCAATCCTGATGTGGTAGAGGAACGGGAGTTAGTTTCTTCTACAGTAGCCTAAAGCAGTTAAAGCTTAAAGGTTCCAGGTTGGCTTGGGTTACCAGTTGCAGGTTAGAAGGTTGAAGGTTGGTTTGATCACCTTTAACCTTCAATCTGTCAAGATTCAACTGTGAATAACCTTGGCCAAAAGGCCACGCGATCGCCTTTGGCGCGGCTTAGGCCTTTGGCCACGCTGCGCGAACGCCGATCGCTCGATTGCGGGACGCGCGTCCATCGCGTTCAACCTGTAACCTGTTCTAGGTCAATCTTTTCGAGGCAAAATTCATTCACAGACCCTTGACGACGAATCATCATCTCCCTTACCCAATCACGATGACCTTGCTTAATATACTCTTCAATACAGTAAGCAGAATAGCCAATGTGATTAGATTCATCACTGATGAATTTATCGGACTCATGTTTATTATCTATACACTGTTATAAAGGATTCAGTCCAGACAAGACAGAAATTAGAAGACCACTTAATTTCTGTTGGCATCGAAACTATGAGAATATATCCGAAATTGATTCCAGATCAACCTGTTTATCAAAATGGTTTACCTCATCGGGTAGGACGATTAACAATAGCAAAGCAAATCGTGGAAAAGTTATTATCTTTACCAGTCTATCCAGAATTGGATATGACCGATATTAACAGAATAGTTAAAGCAGTGCAGCAAGTATTTTGCTAGTAGTCGATAGTCATACCAAATCCGCTTGATTTAGCAGGTGTTATTTGTAGGGCAAAGTATCAAAAAGGTTGGTAATCGGAGTATACCTGAAAGGTGTTTGAGAGGGCTTCTGGACTATGAGAGGAAGCGTGAGGATGATTTTAGCGATAGCGGTGGCATTCTCGCTTACTTAAGTTAGGTTGGGAGGGGAGCAGGTCAAATTTGCAGAACAATGTACTAAAATAGCTCATAACTGCTACTGACGCCCCAAAAACACTGTAATTCAAGCGTTTGTAGTTCAAGTGTTCTTACAAAATTGACCTGCTTCCTGCCGTTATTAAAGCCAACTACTAGATAAATACACCATAACTACATAAGCGCGTTTGGTGCCGAGTTTTGGGTAAGTCATGAACTTTGGGTAAGTCCTGAACAGTTAACCGTTAACTTCTTAACAGTTAACAGTATTGTTTTGGTTGAAGATTTCAATCTCGGTTTGCTAGGTTAATTTGGGTAGATAACTTATCGAATAGGATAACTAAATTTCAGAAAGCTATGTCGCCATTTTGGCGGTAAAATTAAGAATAAAAGATACCAAGGTCAACAATCAAAGCCTCCAAGGTTAGGTTAATCTCAAGTTGAGCATAACTGATTACCTATTTATGGGTTTAAAGTTGACCATTGACTGTCAAAAGCTAACGGTTAACCGTTGATAAGTAATTACATGTCACTTCTGTTCTTTTTGTGCTATCTCCAACTCTTTTCGTGCCATATCCAACAATTCCGGTACAGTCACAAACTGGTAACCTTGCTTTCTCAATTCAGTAATAATTACCGGTAAAGCTCGTATCGTCTTGGCACGATTGCCGCCACCATCGTGGAGTAGCACAATTCCTCCCGGTTTCGCTCTGCGGAGAACATTATAGGTCAACCGACGTTGGTTTACCGAGTAATCCTCTGAGTCAGCTGACCATTTTACAATCACGTAATTTTTTTTTCGGGCGTAAGCCACTAAGCCATTGTTCATTATCCCCCCAGGGGGTCTAAACAAAGAGGTCTTAACGTTAATAGTTTTGTAAATCCGTGCTGTGGTATTATCAATTTCCTTAGCAGCTGCTAAGGGATTATGATAGTAATAACTATGGTTCCAACTATGGTTGCCAAGGGCATGACCATGGTCCACAATTTTCTTAAGCTCTTCTGGATATAGATAAACATTTCTCCCTACCACGAAGAAAGTTGCCTTAACATCATATTTTTTAAGGATGTGTAGCACATCGTTAGTCATCTTCGGCCAAGGACCATCGTCAAAGGTCAAGGCAATGACTTTCTGTGGAGTTTTAAGCTCAACGTCCTCGATATATTTTCCCCGAAATTGCGGAGGAACATAGTTAATCTGCTTGCCTCTCTCTTGCTCTGCCCATTTAGCAATACCTTGCTGCAAACCTTTATCTGGCTGCTTAGTTAACGTTTCAACTTTCTTTGAGTCAGTTTGCTGCTGTGGCATTTGCCTAGTGATTAGTGCGGCAATATTTTGGTTAGCCCATCGACCTGTTTTCAAGGTGTAGCCAGCCATACAACTTAGAAGAGCAGCAATTATAATCCATGTACTGCGCGACCAGAATAAGCCCTCACGTTTTGCCAAAATTGGTCTCCTTTGCTCCTGCCAAAATACCAGGAAAGTAAATTATCATCTGTAACTAACCATCATCTTATAGAGTGGTGGCTAGCTGTTGCCTAATTGTCTGTTTAATTGTCTGTTTAACATTAGCGGTCAGCCATCCGGTGACAATTGCTGATAGTAGATATTGACAAGAGAATCGGTAACTTCTGCAATACTCATACCATCAGTTTTTACTTCAATAGCATCAGCTTCCTTGCGCAAGGGGGCTACAGCACGGGTGCTGTCCTTTAGGTCACGCTGTTGAATCTCCTGCTCCAGCTGTTCTAAGCTGACCTCTTGCCCCTGGTTTTTCAGGTCTTGCTGACGGCGACGCGCCCTTTCTTGAACAGAAGCTGTTAAGAATAGTTTGACTTCTGCATTGGGAAAGACATGGGTGCCAATGTCACGACCTTCCGCCACTACTCCTCCTTGACGACCCCAGCGTTGTTGTTGTTTGAGTAACTCACGGCGTACTGAACTCAGAGCAGCCACTGTAGATACTTTGGCAGTAACGGACTGTGAGCGAATGACCTGGGTAACTTCTTCTCCATCAACCCACACCTGAATCCCAAACTCTCCCGGTTGATTATTAGTCAGATTAATTGTACACTTACTGACTAATTCTGCGATCGCAGGCTCATCCTCCAAGTCAATACCTGCTTTGAGCACCCGCCATGTCACAGCCCGGTACATAGCACCAGTATCAAGATACATCAATCCTAATTCTTTGGCTACCAAACGGCTAACGGTAGATTTTCCAGCTCCAGCCGGACCATCAATGGCCACAATCGGTTTACGGTGGGACAGGAGTATATTGTCAATTAAACGAGTTGTACCTAAGTGAACTGCGATCGCTAATAATCCTTGCTCTTCAACCTGTTCGAGGGGGGTCAGAGTAACAGGATGTACTAATTCCACATACTCGACCTGGATATCCTGGGTTCCAGCTAATTCTGACCTAACCCTCTCAATCAGATTGATGCGATCGCATAATCCATCTTGAAAGGCTTTCTGAGCACTACGCAACCCTTGATAGAGTAATGATGCTTGGGCTTTTTGCTCTGGTGTCAGGTATTGATTGCGAGAACTACACGCCAGTCCCGACTTTTCCCGCACAATCGGACAAGGAACAATGGTCACTGGTAACTTAAAATCTGCCACCATACGCTGGATGATTGCCAACTGTTGGGCATCCTTTTGACCAAAATAGGCTCTGTTTGGTCGTACCAGATTCAACAGCTTGACTACGACAGTTGCCACACCCTGAAAAAAACCAGGACGAGAGACAGCACATAGGACAGAGGTCATGGCTTTGGGTGGAATCACTTGAGTCAATTCATCACCCTTGTCCGCAGTGGGCATTGGATTGTCACCATACAACTGATCCACAGTGGGAGCAAAAATTGCATCAACTCCAATCTGTTGGCAAAGTTCTTGATCCTGAGCCAATCCACGGGGGTACTCCTGAAAATCCTCTGTCGGTGCAAACTGAAGAGGATTCACAAAAATGCTGACAATGACCAGGGAATTTTCTCGTCTTGCCCGCTCAATTAAGCTTAAGTGACCCTTGTGCAAGGCTCCCATAGTGGTTACCAGACCCACTTCCTTGCCAGGACCTTGACGTTCTAAGTAGCAGTGTAATCCAGCAGTTGTTGTAAACAGGTGCATTAGACTCTAGAGTTTAGATTCTTATCGATGTTAGCAACATAGTCCTATAGAAATAGGCATCTCCAGGAATTCCTTGGCAATTCCTGGAGATGTCTAATGACTAATCACTAATCAATTCAATAAAGAATCTCTATACGCACAGGCCCAGTGCCAGACCTGACCAATCCAATTATTCTGGCAGCTGCAACAAATTTTTTTTCACCTTTGGTAATGGGTAATTGGGAATTGGATTACTATTAGCCATTACCCATTAGCCATTAGCCATTGCCGTGAAATTAATATAAAACCTCTAGACGCACAGCAGCAGTGCCGGATCTTTCAAGTCCAATAACTCGGGCTGCGCCCCTGGAAAGGTCAATGAGCCGACTCCTGCTGTGGGGTCCACGGTCATTAATTCGCACAATCACGGAGCGACCATTTCTCATGTTAGTCACCCGCACCCTAGTCCCAAACCGCAAGGTACGATGAGCAGCAGTCAGGGCGTATTGATTAAATCGCTCACCACTGGCAGTGCGGCGGCCATGGAAACCCGGACCATACCAAGAAGCCATACCCCTCATCTGACTTCTTACTCGCCGAGTGGTACTCCTAGCTACTTTCTGTACTCTTCGTGGTTTTGGTGCTGGCGGTAAGTCGGCAATTTCTTTGAGAGGGGAAGCGTAACCGATCAGCCGTCGCAATCGATTAGTAGCTTGTAGAGCATCTTCAGCCAGGTCTTTAGTGGTATCTGGCAGAATTGTATTCTGATCAACTTGGACTAATTCTTCCCCATTGACTTGGATGCTGTAGCTTTTGTAGGAACCATTCCAACGGACAGTGATTGACTCAGCATTGACATTGTTGCGATGAAGTTCATTGATCCGAGCAGCAACCACTTGAGCCCGCCGAATTGAGTCATTTTCTGACCCATTAGCATCCGATATCGTAGCGTTGCCTGGGGCAACAGAAGACGGAGTTGCTATCTTTTCAACCTCAGTAGCAACTCTGTCTTTGCTAGGGTCAGCATTGATTTCCTGTGAACCTAGGAAAGTCAGAACAGGAATACTACGGACATACAGTGTAGCTGCCTGACGTCCTGCCAGTTGATAAGCATAAATATTGGTAATGATTTCATCAGGTTTAGCAGTTCTCAGTTGCTCTGGAAACTCAGCAAATTGAAACTCTGGTGTTGGCTGAGCTGGTAGTTTTTCTATTGCTGCAGTTACGCTAGATGGCAATTCTTGTGCCAGTTGGGTATCAGAATTTCTGGTCACAGTCTGAGTAACTGTCTCAGCGGATGAGACAGGAGTTGATATTGTTGCACCGAGAACTGTTGTTAGCACAGAAACGGTAATGCCACCCCAAATTTTTTGATTCATAGGTCTGTAGTCTAAGATAATTGGCAGTTTTAGGCATTATGGTGCTGCAACAAACGCAGTAACATAACTTCAACTTGCCCATTAACTCCTCACAAATGGTTATTTCCTCACAAATGGTTATTAGTGATTTAACTAAAAACCTGAAACATAATACCATGAAGTTTCTGATGGTGGAATCCCCATTTTATGAAGCGGTTACTAATAACTTGTCAAAAACGACTGTTGTAAATTCACCACAAACTAAGTTATATTAGTGGTTAGAGGTTTTATGAAGTTTTTGTGAAGTCAAGTCAATAATAGTTAATTCTTATCAATTCCATCAAGATCTGCGAAATAACTAATGAATCAGCTTCACCAAATTTCCGACCTAAAGTAAACTTTAATACAGACTAGGTGCAAGCAATTCTGGTAAGTAAGGGCGCTGACCACGGCGCTGACCACGGCCTTCCTCAACACACTACTGATCTGACCCTATTTGCCCCCTAGGTCTTGATCGACGCTACGCTGTAAAATACATCCTGCATTTCTAGCTCAAAAGCATTTGTGTGTTCCCATGGATTATCGAGACGCTGGTGTTGATATTGAAGCAGGTCGAGGATTTGTTAAGCAAATCCGTAGCCTGGTAAAAAGTACCCACCGTTCGGAAGTATTAGGTGGACTGGGTGGCTTTAGTGGTTGCTTTCAGCTGCCAGTGGGATATACTGAGCCAGTGTTGGTATCTGGAACTGATGGAGTTGGTACTAAACTCAAATTGGCTCAAGACCTTAACCGCCATGACACCGTTGGCATTGATTTGGTAGCCATGTGCGTCAACGATGTCTTGACTGTTGGTGCGGAACCCCTGTTTTTCTTGGATTATTTAGCAACTGGCAAGCTCAACCAACAACAACTGACTCAGGTTGTTGCCGGTATTGCCCAAGGTTGTCGTCTGGCTGGCTGTGCTTTACTAGGAGGGGAAACTGCAGAAATGCCTGGTTTCTACGAACTTGCCGAGTATGACCTAGCCGGATTTTGTGTAGGAATTGTGGAAAAGAGCCGCATGTTGGACGGTTCCCAAGTCCAAATTGGAGATGTGGCAATTGGTTTGGCCAGTCAGGGCGTCCACAGCAATGGTTTTAGTCTGATTCGGAAAATTGTTCAGGATTCCCCAGACAACGCTCTTTCCTGGGATATAACTCCGGAATTGTTAGCTGGTAAAAGCTTAGGGGAGGAATTGTTGACACCAACACAGATTTACGTGAAACCTGTGCTTGATGCTCGTAGGGCTGGTATCGAGATTCACGGTATGGCTCACATTACCGGCGGCGGTATCCCAGAAAACCTCCCTCGTTGCCTGGGTGCTGGACAATCCGTCCAGATTTATCCCAACAGCTGGGTGATTCCACCAATTTTTCAGTGGCTAGCTCACACAGGTCAGGTTAGTCCTCAGGCAATGTTTGATACCTATAATATGGGGATTGGTTTTGTGCTGATTGTTCCTCAACAGCAGGTTGAGGAAACCCTAACATCGTTTAATTCACAGCAGGTAAATGCATGTAAAATTGGTGAAGTAATCCCAGGGGATGGTGGTGTTGTTGGTCTACTTATCCCGTGATCGGATCAGGCTTCTGGGTAAGTAGCCTATCAATCATTCTCTCAATCAGAAGCTCAGAAGGGAGGCTCAGTTATTGAGGGTTCTGCCTTGAGGATTGCTATTCCCAAATCTGTAGTGGACAGCGATCGCGCTTCAAACAATGCCATCATGTCACGAGGCTTGGGATTACCCCGAGATGCTCCTGCTAGACCTCTGGCAATAACTAAACCACAATATCCCTGATTTTCACAACCCTCCTCCCACTGCTGGCGGGCAGCAGCATGGTTGGTATCGGTTTCAGAAAACTCTCCTAACAAATAAAGACTGCTGTTTTCTGTTTGGATAATGCCGAGGTCGTAGCGTGTGCCTTCAAAGGGGTCTTCCCCTGAATTAAAGCAAATCCCTTTGAGTCCACCAGCGGTCTCGATCTGTTCTATCAACACTTGTGCCTTTGGTCGGGTGGTTTGAATCAAAATAACTGGCATGCCTTCCCCGATTGCTTTGATATTCTGAGACTGATAGGATTTGACACCAGAGCGAATAGATTCTATTGCGTCCCAAGACATCATGCCCAGCTTTAGGAAAGCATCCTTTGGCACAAGGTCATCCCGTAAGGGTATGGTCATCGACTCTGAATCGAAATCATCTTCCTCCGACTCAAGTGCCATCTCTAACAACTCATCCGCTAGGTCAGGATGGGTGTTAACTTTAACGCTAACAGTAGATTTTGGTTCTAGGGGTACCGGAATGCGGTAACGCTTACCAATCTTCGGTAAGTTTTCGTCATCTAATTGCTCATGGTAATCGTGAACAAATCTCTGAATCCCTTCTAGGGCAACATAAATTGCGATCGCTTCTTCTTCATAAAGATAAGGTCGCATTCCTTCCAAGGGATGGACTGTACCAAACCCAGGTACAATCTCTGATACTGGAAAATCAGCTAAATCTATATCATCCTCTTCATCCTCATCTTCGGTATCATCACCAAACCGCCCAAAAGTTAAAAACAAACAATCTTGCCCTAAGAAAGCTTGTTCCATCTTTTCCCACGAGTCATCTGCCAGCACTGATGATCGGAACCGTTTCAGGGAATCCCAGGAGCGATATAGTAATACGCCGTACTCCATACCCAGCATACCCATTACTGAGACGTATAGGGTTTCCACATCCCAGCGATTTAATTCAATCGAGATAATCTGATGATCAGCCACTACTTCCCAAGCAGCTTCATGCCAAATTTCATAGGCTTTTTCTATAAGTAGGTCGGCATACTTAGGTGGTAGCTGGGGTTGTCGAGTAGCCGCCATTTCCTCAAATCCCCGAAACAGTTCGTCAATCAAGGGTAAATTGGGTACATAATCAATGCCAATGTCTAACCCTTGAAGGACACCTCGCAAAAAGAACTGAATTTCTCGGTTACGAACAACAATCTTTGAGGGTCGTGCTGGTCTGGCGGGGCTTTGGGGATGTTCCATGGCTTGCATAAGGGCACGAACAATCGCTTCTGGTCCCATGGTTGGTGATACTAAATCCATTGCCCTGACAATGCCTTCCGAGCCATCCACCCAAAGAATGCAATCATTATGACCCTCACCATCCGGCTGTTGATGATTGTTACCAATAACTGACAGGGGACGGCGGTCTCCCTCCCACACACTGGAAGTCTGTTGTAATTTATTGAGCCGACGACGAGTATTGCGATTCAAAGCAGACATAGAATAGTTTGGGTTGATTGCCTAAGTACCGACCGTGAATAGCCAGTTGCTGGTGGATACTCCTATCTTACCGGGGCAAAGGTTGCACAAGCCCCCCTGATCCAAAGTTGCGTTTCACCGATTAAATATTATGGATATCGGACACCACCACACACCACCAGAAACTACCAGATCGAGAGTCATGGTGCTAGGTTATGAATACAACTTTCGAGCAACACGTTCAGGAAACCCCTATGGTTAGTTGATTCGAGCTAATCATGTTTCTCTTAACCAACAGGCAGCAATCACCTTTTTTGACACTTCTGCCTAACTCCCCTTGACCCTTGCTAGGCTGTTTAATTCTTAATTTAGACTGAGGAGCTTACAGGAACAATAGCCCTAAGGCAACTCCACAGAGGTCGGTTTAGCAATGTGTGGCAATCCCCACCCCAACTTTTCTCGCAAAACCCTGAAAAACTCCGGTGCTTGCAAACGGATAAATCGAGCGGAGTAAGGCGATCGCTTAACTTTTATTTTATCTTCTGGTATTACGTAGCAACCACCATTGCCATCAACTACCATCACCATCGAATTGGGAGTAGCGGGAAAAATGGTTAATTGCTCTGTGTCGGCAAAGACTAATGCCCGAGATGCCAAAGAATGGGGACAGATGGGCAAAAGTTGCAACACCGGCACCTCAGGAGTTAATACTGGCCCTCCAGCACTTAGAGAATAGGCAGTAGAGCCAGTGGGTGTTGATACTATTATACCATCAGCTGCAATATCCACTGGTGCGTGATGTCCTATTTGTACCTCAAAATGGCACATACTCGTCAACGGTTCCCGGTGCAATACCATTTCATTTAAACAAAGTGCCTCCCACCAAATCCTCTCATCTCGCAGGATCTGCACAGAAAGCATCGACCGTTGTTCTATAACATACTCTTGTGCCATGACCTGTTCCAAGACAGAAGGCAACTGATTCACATAGGTCTCTGTTAAGAAACCCATGTGACCTGTATTCACGGTTAGCACAGGGATCCCTTGGGGAGCCACTTGGCGAAAAGCCGCTAGTACTGTACCATCTCCCCCCAATACAATTGCAAAAGCCATCTGGTCATCAAAACCAGGGGGGGCTAGTTTGTCCATCGGTGTATGACACACTGGTGATTGAGGACTCGAATAACCCAGAATTCCCCCAACCCCTGTCGCCATACACACTTCCCAACCCGCAGTCCTCAATTGGTTGTGCAACTCTTCAGCAACGCTACAAGCCATTGGTTTAAGGTCGTTGTAGATAATGCCTGCTTTTGGTATACTCACCAGTCCCCGTCTTGAATTACTTGGATTAAATTATCACCGAACATCATGGACAATTGTGATTTAATCAGGTACTGTCTTCATGCAGTCGCCCTATGGGGAGGGGCTGTGTGGTCAGGCTTGATTCCTTACCTTGTAAGCCCTGTAGAGAAAGACTTTGGCCTCACTGGCTCCCCTTTGGCTTCGCTGCATCGATTTTCCAGGAAATACTAGGATTTAGATTTGAAAGGAGTCCTCTTCTTAGACTTCTTTTTAGCTTTCTCGTAATCGATTTCTTTGAGCTTATTCATAATCCGGTTAAAGTATTCTTGCAGATATTCTTCCAAAGTTGTGGTTTGCTTGGGGTCTAGGCCAAAGACCTCGTATACCTTATCCATCGGTGCATCCAGAGGTTTACCGCTCACTAGCACTTCAGTAAAGGCAAGCCGATCTGCCACATTCCAGCCCCACTGAAAAAATCTCACGAATCGCCGCACACCCCGCAAAAAATTTATTGGGAGTCGGGCTATTTTAGCATCTTTACCGGACAACCGCTCACACAGATTAATGATTTCGTAGGTACTAAAGGCTCTGGTTCCCACAACCGGGAATGTCTGATTTACTGTTTCTGGAACTTCCAGAGCACGAATGCCAAACTTAGCAATATCCTGGGTGTTCATATAGGCGATGGGAGAGGTTTCTCCTGTAATCCAAACCGCCTGTCCATCCAAAATCGGGATGGCATACTGACCAATTAAGCCTTGCATAAAGCCACTTGGTTTCAAGATTGTGTGTGGCAATCCTGATTCTGCCAGAAATAGTTCTGTACAGTGCTTTATTTCCATCAGTGGGACATGAGGAAAATTCTCACTTCCCAGAATTGAGAAAAAGACATATCTTTCTATACCAGCAGCCACAGAAGCTTGAATTAGGGCAACTTTTCCTTCCCAGTCTACCTGTCTGATGGTCAGAGAATCTGTTGGTCTCGATGTTGCCGCATCAATGACAGCTGTGATCCCTTCCAGGGCTTTTGGCAGGGTTTCTGGAACACAGAGGTCTCCTTGTACTAGTTCTGCTCCCCATTCTTTTAGGAAAGAGGCTTTTCGTGGACTGCGTACAAGACAGCGTACCTGATGATCCTCGTCCAGTGCACGACGAACCACCTGTCTTCCTAAGGTGCCAGTTGCACCGACGACCAACAAGTTCATTATAGTAATTTTAGTAAGGAATCTTTAAGTTTCTATAAGATTCTATCAGAAATTTTGTCGATCTCTCATGTTTCTGGTATTCAATAGGCTTTGCCCACGGTGAGGGGTGTGGGAGAATGGGTTGAGGCGTTAGACAGCATCAGTCATGGATTTGGAAAAAAACTGTGAAAGAATTCTTGACCAAACCCCACAGCCGTTACCCCATAACCCATTCACTAGAAACTATTCTGACACTCCCTGGATTTTGAGTAATAAGAAGCCTAAGCCCAAACCCACAAGAATCAAGGTGAAGGACAAAAACGCTGCATTGAAAATTTCTGTACCCATTAGTTTTATGATCTCCTATGTACTTTTGTTACAAGGTATCATGACTAGGGTGCCAGAATATAGCAATCCTATGGAAATCCTGAGCAAGACTATTTCAGCAAAGGGGTTAGGGTACGGGAGTCTTCAGGAATGATGTCAGACTTTTGACACTCCCCGCCCTTGAAGGACGTGGATTCTTAGTTCTACGACACGCCTTGTCTTGATGCAGTCGCTCATGGGGGAAACCCCCAAGACCGCGCTGCATCGCTAAAATTAGCTATCCTGAAAGGCAATATTTAAGCCAAGTATCCGTTCCAAACAACCAAATGCTGAGCCTAATTTAACTAACCCCAGTGGGCTTGTCTCCCTAAGCGTTTAACTACGTTCCCGTGTGCCCCACGGTACGCTAATTATTGAAAGTTGACTTTACTGGTTTGTCGGTATCCGCAACGGATCCATGCGTTTTTTCGAGGTTTTTCGCGCCTCGTGTACTAGCATCGCTTTACGTCGTTGGGAAGCTTGGCAGTACCGACGAATCCTGCCTGTGCTAGGCTATACTGTCATTATACATCATCTCTGGAAAAGTCGCCCGCTTATGGGCACCTCAAGTAGCGTGGCCAAAGGCCAGGCTTGAGACCCACTTTTTTTGGTCAACAAACCATCAGAAAATGTCTTTGACAGGAAAACTTAACTCACCACCAAGGCGTCCTCGGTTAGCGGTGACCTTGGGAGATCCGGCAGGCATTGGACCAGAAGTTGTCCTCAAGGCATTGGCAGATTCCCAAGTCACTAGCAATTGTGAGATAACGGTGATTGGCAGTCGGTACCTCTTGAATGGGGCTTACACCCAGCTACGTCAGCAGGGGATTGAAGATGTAGCTACTTTAGCTTCCCCAGAGACATTATCAATAATTGACATTGAGTTGGATTATGGACAACGGCCTCAAATCACCCCAGGTGTTGGTAATGCGGCTAGTGGTGCTCTTAGTTTTGTGTATCTCGAAAATGCGATCGCACTCACCCAACGTGGTCAGTTTGATGGTATTGTGACCGCACCCATTGCCAAGTCTCTCTGGAAAGCGGCAGGACATGATTATCCTGGTCAAACTGAAGTGCTAGCCCAGTATTCTGGTGTCAAACAATTTGGGATGCTGTTCGTAGCGCGATCGCCCCATAGTGGTTGGGTACTACGTACACTTTTAGCTACCACACATATTCCTTTAAGTCAAGTACCAAATACCTTAACGCCAGAATTGATGGCGAGTAAACTAGACTTACTGATCGCCTGTTTGGCTAGTGATTTTGGCATCAAGACACCTCGAATCGCGATTTCTGGCTTAAATCCTCATAGTGGTGAGCAGGGTCAGCTAGGTTGTGAAGAACAAGATTGGTTGATTCCCTGGCTAGAGCAAGAGCGCCAGCAACGCCCGACTATCCAATTAGATGGACCAGTACCTCCTGACACGCTTTGGGTAAAACCTGGTCAGGCTTGGTACGGCAACCATCAGCAGTACGCTCATGATGCTTATGATGCTTATTTGGCACTTTATCATGACCAGGGCTTAATTCCTGTCAAACTTATGGCATTTGACCGAGCGATCAATACTACCATCGGTTTACCGTTTGTGCGCACTTCTCCTGATCATGGCACAGCGTTTGATATTGCTGGTCTTGGCATTGCTAACGCTACTAGCATGAAGGCTGCAATTAGCCTGGCTACTGAACTGGTGAACCAGAGGTTGAGTAACCGTTTAGCTATCAGTGGTTAGAACTTGCCTTGTACTCAACCTTTACTCTCTAAGTGGAACCGCCAACTGGACTTTTTGAGTATTGCGAGTAGTTGAGGATTGAGGAAACACATTAAGTTCTTCCTGCTGGATGACATCCCCAAAAACTATGTCTACATTGTCCCTTGAGCCAACCTTGAACTTAGGCTGTAAATTGTTACCTAAGTCTTCCGTTTCCTCCAGCTCTAGTGATGTTGGGAAAAAGGTGCCATAATCGTCTGAGACCGTGCGACCATTAACTTGGCGGAGGGTGTCACCAGACAGGGTTACTGAACCGCTTGGCTCACTAGACTGCGCTCCTGACTGAGCATAAGCAAGAGGTACCAATCCCACAGCTATCCAGCCGATTCCTACTATAACTAGTGTTTTACGGATCATCAGCTTTCTCCTGGTTTTTTTATTTACCTTATTTTATTTATTTATTTTTATTTTAGTAGTCATGACATTAATCTGGCATCAGAATACATCCTTAGAAAAAAAATAAGCGGTAGTAATTTTAACTATAACTTTGTACAAGCATAACTTAAGCTATCAGCTATCAGCTATCAGCTTTTCAATAAAAGAGGTAAGCTTTGGCCTTGGCCTATGGTCACGCTACGCGGATGATAGCTGAATGCTTACCTTAAGGTTTTAACCCACGCTATCAGTCAAGGCACTACTTGAAAAGCTACCCTTGCCAGCTATAAGCTCGACTAGCCTGTTTAGGCTGACTGCTAAAAGCTCACCGTCAACAATATCACTTACTTTATGACCATCATTCGTGTACCAAAGTCCTGGGAACTGCCAGAGCAACAAGTCACCTCAGAAACGGCTTATTTTAACCGACGTCGCTTTATCAAAAATTTAGTTGGTGCCAGCCTAGGCACTGGAATGCTATCAATTCTTGGTTGTCAAGGTTCCTCTGCCTCAGACAAAGCTCTTTGGGAAACCCTAAATCAACCCAAGTTCAAATCCTTAGCAACCAATCCAGCTTTTGCCAGTGTTGACAGACCCATCACTGATCAGGATCTCGCTGGACAGTACAACAATTTTTATGAATTTGGCGGCAGTAAATCGATCTGGCCAGCAGCCCAAAATTTACCAACCAAAGACTGGAAGGTAGAGGTAACCGGATTAGTCAAAAATCCCCAAACCTATGACCTAGATGATCTCCAAACTAAATTTCCGATCGAAGAGCGGATCTATCGCTTCCGCTGTGTAGAGGCGTGGTCAATGGTGCTACCCTGGATCGGATTTCCGATGAAAGCGCTGATGACAGCAGTAGAACCTACTTCAGAGGCTAAATTTGTCCGATTTACCTCCTACTATGACCGCAAAATTACTACTGGTCCAGGCATACACCTTGGTTCCTTACCTTGGCCTTATACGGAAGGTTTACGTGTTGAGGAAATGGCTAACGAACTAGCATTTTTTGCTATTGGTATTTATGGTCATCTATTACCCAAGCAACATGGTGCTCCTATTCGCATGGTAGTGCCCTGGAAATATGGTTTTAAAGGAGCAAAATCTATAGTCAAAGTGGAGTTTTTAGCTAACCAGCCAGCTACCTACTGGAATACTATTAATTCCTATGAATATGACTTTGAGGCAAATGTTAACCCCAATAAGCCTCACCCGAGATGGTCACAAGCGACAGAAAGATTCATCAGTAGCGGTCCTAACTTATCCTGGGAAAAACGACCCACCCTACCTTACAACGGTTATGGGGAATATGTAGGTGGATTATATAGTTGAAGGTTATTTGGTTGTTAGCCTTTGGCGTTGGGTGCAGGGGAGGTTGAAGGTTAAATGTTGAAGGTTGAAGGTTGAAGGTTGAAGTTTGAAAGTGTAAAGTTGAAGGTTGAAGGTTGAAGGTTGTTCGCCTTTGGCGTTGGGTGCAGGGGAGGTTTTTTGGTTAGTGTCGGCGTTTACCCTTTCGTGACCTGAATCACCTGTAAACTACCACCTGCGTGCAAGGAGCGATCGCATACCTTAAACCCCACTTGCTCAAGCCCCTTGACCAAGTCAGTCTCTAGTAATTGCCAAGCTGTCTGGGTCTCAAATAACCACATAAATACCGCTAACCCTGGCCAAAACAAAACATTAGTTGGCTTGTGCAAATCCACCAGGGTAAACACTCCTCCTGGTTTAAGCACCCGGTGAACCTCCTGAATAATCTGCTGCAACACCTCAGGGGTCATTTCATGGAGTGCGGCGCTGGTGTGAACTAGATCAAATTGAGCATCTGGAAAGGGCATCTGTTCAGCCAAACCCTCTACATAGTTGGCTTGGGGAACATTCCGTTGTGCTCGCTCTAGGGATAGTGGAGAAATATCTAAGCCTGTGACATGCTCAGACAATTCCACCAAGAACTGGGTGGCCTGACCACTGCCGCAACAGAGATCTAGCACTTTGGTTCCTGAATGAATTGTTAAGCCCTGTAACGGTAGCTGGCGGAATCGTCTCTCTCCACCCACGCTCAAAGCCGCGATCCGGGAAATACTATCATACAGCCATTGGTACTGATAACTCCAAGCTCTAAGAACTGTTGCCACTACTCACTCCTTAGTAAAGATCTGTGTTTCTTGTTGCAAATTTAAGTTAAAAAATATATTGTTAAAATCAGTAACAAATATGAAAGTTATGGGAAGCTGTGTTAACTATGGGTCGTGTTGGGGTATTATTGCTTAATCTAGGTGGGCCAGATCAGTTAAAGGATGTTCGTCCCTTTCTATTCAACCTGTTTTCTGACCCGGAAATCATTCGCCTGCCTTTTCCGTGGCTGCAAAAACCCCTGGCTTGGCTAATCTCCACTAAGCGTGCTAAGATCTCCCAGGAGAACTACAAGCAAATTGGTGGTGGTTCCCCTCTACGGAAGATTACAGACGCCCAGGCTCAAGCCCTCCAGGAACATTTGCAAACGAAAGGGCAAGAGGTCAGTGTATATGTAGGAATGCGTTACTGGCATCCTTTCACTGAAGAAGCGATCGCAACCATCAAAGCCGATGGGATCGAACGCTTAGTTATTCTACCGCTTTATCCCCAATTTTCCATCAGCACCAGTGGTTCTAGCTTCCGTCTGCTAGAAAATCTGTGGAAAGAAGACCCAGACCTGAGCAAGGTTGAACACACAGTCATTCCCTCCTGGTACCAGCAGCCACAATACCTACAAGCCATGGCTGATTTAATTGCTCAGGAACTCGATAAGTTTTCTAATCCCGATCAAGTTCATATCTTTTTCAGTGCTCACGGTGTACCCATCAGCTATGTTACAGAAGCTGGAGACCCCTACCAGCAAGAAATTGAGGATTGCACTTCCTTAATTATGAAAACCCTCAACCGCCCCAATCCCCATACTCTGGCCTATCAAAGTCGAGTGGGTCCGGTAGAATGGCTCCAACCCTACACCGAAGATGCCTTGCAAGAACTCGGAGCTAAGAATACTCAAGATTTGCTGGTAGTCCCGATTAGTTTTGTCTCAGAACATATCGAAACCCTCCAAGAAATCGACATTGAGTATCGAGAAATAGCAGAAGAATCAGGGATTAAGCAGTTTGAGCGGGTACCAGCCCTCAATACCCATCCCCTATTTATTGAGTCTTTGACAAATTTGGTAGTTGACGCTCTCGAATCACCCAGCCGTGAACTCTCCGAGGTCATTCGTCCGCCAAAGACAGTGAAAATTTACCCTCCCGAGCGGTGGGAGTGGGGCATGACTACAGCAGCAGAAGTTTGGAATGGTCGTCTGGCTATGATTGGGTTTATTGCTTTACTGTTGGAGTTGATTAGTGGTACTGGACCGCTACATTTTGCTGGGTTGTTGTAAATTTCTTCAGGTTACAACGGAAACGGGCAAGTCGATATCTAGCAGATCTAATTGGGAGGGGGGCAAGTAATCGTCCCCCTCGACCGGTCTCAAACCTAACCCACTATCTACCCAATCTACTAACCCGTCTACCAACCCATTGTTCCTGGTCCTCCCTTGAAAGGTCCAACAATATCTTTAGTAATCCAGCCACCATAAAATTGGCCAGCCTGGGGAGTGACTAATTCATCATCTACATAGCAGGCATCCATCAGACGAGCATAAAAGCAACAATATCCCTTAATCGGGACAAAATCAGGAGTTGGATCGAAGAAACACCAAACGGCATTATTTGCCTCTTTTTCACCTACTGAAACCTTGTAATAGCAAGCCCAGCCTTTCCACTCGCAAAAAGTTTTACGAGGTGTTTCGAGCAGATGTTCAAGCTTGATGTCTTCTCGGGGGATGTAATAACTGGGAGGATGACTAGTTTCTAACACCCTCTTCGCTTGCCTGGTTTCAGCCAGAATTGTACCATTAAAAATCACCTTGATGTGCTTGCTAGTGTCTTCCCATCGGGCGGGACGGGGGTAATCCCAAACGGATTCTTGACCAGGCTGTGGAGGGATAGGGGTTGGTCTCATGACTTATCCTTGGCTTTCCTACGTAGTTTTCCAACTTAGCGTTCCTACTTAAAGTTATCCTATAAATTATTTAGACAACTTCATGGTGATCTTCTCCAGAGAATCTACAGGGGAGATAATTCCAGACTTTTTGGTAGGGGGGATCAACGTTTATAAAAAATTCTACCTCAAAACATAAATTAAAAAGTTTTTGCATATCTCTACTATGATGTTTTTAGCTATTTACCTATTGTTAATGATGTTCGTGAATGGTTAGTTATTGCATTAGTGTTTTTTAACAATTATCAATTTTGTTTTTTGCTTAAAGCTAAATTGATTAGTTTCTGGCTTAAAATAATCTACTAGTTTTTCTTTAAATAAATAAAAAACATCAACCGAACTATTAAGAATACATTTTTTTAAATAAACTTCTAGCAAATCTCGATCTTCACAATCAATTTCATGGTTATAATAAAAATCAGTTACATCATACTGTAGTTCAATTATATCTAAGGCTTTTTGTATATCTTCTGCTGTTATAAATTTTTGATAATTATTCGGTTTATCGTAATTTTTTAGATAAAAATTATATAATTGATGGTAACAAGAATCTGAACTTGCTTGACACATCAAAAAAATACCACTGGGTTTGATCAATGTCTTAATATGCTTTAGGATATCCTGAATTTTATTAATGTCTACAGTATAAAAGGAATGAATTGCCCAAATAAGATCGTAGTAGTTACTTTTTGGAATTGCTGTTTCAATAGTTTCTGTAGAAGATAAGAACCCTTGATTTGCCTGAAAGTGTTTTAATTGATTGAACACTGAACTACATTGATTCAGACTATAGTCTGAAACATCTAGCAAATCAGATGATAGCTTGAGTTCACTATCAATTTTTTTATCTAATAAATCTGGGAAAACTCCTGTTCCACAACCTATATCCAAAAGTTTTATTGTATCACTTCCAAATGAATCGATTATTTTTAAAAATCGATGACTATTAACAAGCTCTTCGTAATCTATCAAAGTAATTTTGAACCAAGAGTCTAGATCTAGATTACTTTTTTGATAGTAGTCTTGAGAAGGATTGAGATTGTCACTGTTTTGTTTCATGGCTGTTTCAGATGTAGGATATATTTTATTTGGCTCTTCCGTACTTGTTATGCTAAATTAACACTTTGCCAAAGGGAGCAGGGAGCAGGGAGCAGGGAGCAGGAGGAAGAGGCAGCTATATTGGAAAAATTTCTTGTTAAATAGCCTCATAACCCTTACATAGTCAGCTTTTTGGGGGTTTTTAACTATAAATTTAGCCTAGTAGGTACTGAAGAACCTTTTATTTTAGCTACTAACTTAAGGCGGGATGGTGGAGCGGCACACCGTCCCGTTATAATTTTACCACTTTAAGCGGATACCCTTTCTTTTTCAAGAAAAAATAAAATTATGGAGTGTGGAATCATTATTTCTCCCCCCTCTATTTTTTGCGCACAAGTGCCAAAGTAGTCTAAGAGCAGTCGCAATTGTAAGGGGGAAAAGTATGCTGTGTTGGCACCAACTATAAAATCCAGCAACTGTTTACCAACTTGAGACTCTTTGATAAAACACTCTTTAATGTTTACTGGAAACTCCATCGTTTCTTGACGAAATAAAATATTGCTTTCAATGAGTAATTTTTCTAGATACTCGGCAAACCATTTAGGTTTTATGTAAAGTCGCTGATTGATGTAGTAATAAGGTTGATTTAGTAACTTTTTTTTGGGGTTTATTCCTACAATAATCATCCCTCGTTCCCTAAGAAGTTGATAACTTTTGCGAATTGAAGGTTCAATTTCTGAAAAATAGTACAGAGAATTAATGAATAAGATAATGTCAATTTTTTGGGTAGCTTCAAATGTATCGAACCCAACTGGATAAATAGTGAAACTAAATTTTTATGATTGTTCGTCACTAACTTCACGACACCATTCTTTTAGTTTCAGGCATTCTTTTTTATTGGGATCGACACCAACAAAATGAATAGTTTTGTTTAGAGAAAGAAGCTTATTCAAAAAAGGCTTCTCAAAAATTCCGATCCCACAACCGATGCTAAGGATAGTGTAATGCTCTTGTGAAGACATCTTATCGTCTATAGCCTGAAGTGTCGCGTCAAGCATCATCTCTGTTTCCTTATTCCGACTACGATAGGTAATTTGCCCTTCCCTATATTCTTGGTCGTTGAGTTTGACTATCTGTAGTCTTGGATCTGAGAATAAGTATGCGATCGCAGATTTTTGCAGGCTCTCCAGGGTGCCTACTGAATCAGAAAAAGCATCGGTAAAACTATCATTTGTTAATGTCATCTATTTTCATTTTTCGTGATTAATCTATCTAATTTTAAGTGCATCAAGACAAGGCTCCCCCATCCTCCGGTTATGTCTTACGGGGGTTTCACCCACTCGCGCTTTGCATCAAGACGCCGTTTTTCATGTGTCAGACAACTCAACTTATAAAAATTAGTGATGAATTCATCATCTCATATTTGGTGCTTAAGTTAACTTTGTTGAAAATTATCATACTATGAATTATTTGTCAAAATAATTTAGATTAATTTTAGATTGGTTTGCCCTGCCCTCAGAATCGACAAAGTATAGCTCCCTGGGTTCGCTGTCCAAAGTCAGAGCTATTCAAAACTGGTAAAAATTATGGTACTCTTAACCGGTGCTAATTAGACCATGTCTTAATTAGTATAAATGTACTGTTTTTGGAAAACAAAATTTAAAAGAGTATTATGTCAACAACTTTTAAAGAGACCACAGAGAATTTGAGATTCAGTGAGGATCGCCTAGGAATTAACTATCTCGGGAGTGCCAACCTGCCTACTGCAACAGATGATGGCAAAGATATCATTCGAGGATTAACCCAAAGGCCGAAATCTTTGCCACCTCGTTACTTTATTAAACTAAAAACCGCTATACTTGGTTGTATTACTTGCTTTAAAACTTAAAGTTGCTCTCTAATCTTACTAAATATCCAATCGGGAATAGCATGTTCCGTGTCATATACTCGGTCATACTTTTGTTCAAGTTTTTGCCAATCAATTGAACTGTCTCCTAAAACTTCATGTTTGAATATCTCTAGGGCTTTGCCAGACAAACCTTTTTCTAAACACTTTTTCATTGCTAATCTACTTTCATCTATTTCACCAATACATTCAAAGGGTGTATGTTCAGCTAGTCCGATCATTTCTATAAAAATAGGTAGTAAGTCATCATCATCAAACAAATTGGAGCCAAAGACTGCATCTACAGATGCTGGCTCGAAGACAGCCATCAAACCTAGCCATACATAAGCACACTTTGGACATTTCTTGCACCAAGGTTTTTGAATATTACAGGAGTGGATTTTAGGCAGCACCTCGGGATATTTGGCTAGATTTTTGAAAATGCGAAAGTCATAGATGGGCTGCAAAATACTGAAATACGAAAAATTAGATAAGAGATTTGCTTGAATGAATTCATTCAACTCTTTTTCGGCTTCGTAGCCTTTGCCCCATTGATGGTTGACTTCTTTACCTAGTTTTTCCCAGAATAAATTACCAGTATTGGCACTTTTTTCATGGGCTAATGCCAAGTACTTGTATCCCTCATTCAGCATTAGAGGTAAGGATTCAAAGATAGAGACAGGAGTTTCTGGAACGGTAATTCCTGAATTATCTGGGAAATATAGCTGAAGAAAGGGATAGTCAATAAAGTCATCGTAGATAGAAATTTTATGCTTTTTAATAGGGGTGATGTGTTCTAGGACTCCCGAAATTAAATTGTGTTGGATATCGGCTTTGCCATAAACACTGTGGGAGTATTGCATGGAAGCAAAGGGAACATCTGCTTCTTGTAGCATTTTCATAGCTACAATACTATCTTTACCACCACCACAGCCTGCAAGTACGGTAGAGTTATCGCCAAATATAGAGGTGGGTTTGCTGTTGCTTAAGCTACCTTGTGAATAGATAAGTTCAGGACCAGGGTAATCGGTTATATTGTTTTCATACCAATGTTGACCAAAGACTCCTCAGGGCTATTTCATTCTAAATATAAACAAGATCTGGTATAATATATCCCAAATTTCGTCTAATCCATCTACTACTGTGTCTCAAATCCCAATTATAGAAGCCTTTGCAGAGCTAGAAGACCCTCGTCGTCGTGCCGGACAGCGTCATTCCCTGCCATTGTGCCTAGCACTATTTACCGTGGGCTACGCCGCTGGGAATAAAGGATTTTTAGCAATTGGAGATTGGATTTCAAGTTACCGTGAGCCGTTGATTGATCTTTTCAAACCTCCGAAAAACAGGCTACCTTCTTACAGCACTGTCCGTCGTGCTTTACTACATATAAATTCTGAGCAGTATTCCCGGTGCCTGGCTAAGTTCTTTAATGTACAACCAGTTCCTGGAGAAACCATTGGTCTAGACGGAAAAGTCCTGAAACATTCCTATCAAATTGAAAATGATAATCCTGATTCCGATTCCCATCCAGCAATAATGTTGGTTAGTGCTTACATTGTGGAACGGGGCTTGATTTTAGAACCGTTTGAAGTTGATGCTAAAACCAACGAAATTAAAGCTCTACCAGACTTGATTCAGAAACTGGCTCTAAAGGGAGTTGTTTTTGCTTTTGATGCTATTAATACTCAAAAAAAACTTGTGAGTTAATTGTTAAAAGTGGAAATGATTATCTGGCAGCATTAAAAGGTAACCAGCCCAATCTATTTAAGGATGTCCAAAATAATTTTAAACCGGAATTTACTTTTAAACAAATCAACAAAGGACATGGTCGAATCGAAAAGCGATGCAGCGCGGTCTTGGGGGTTTCCCCCATGAGCGACTGCATCAAGACAGCGTCATGTAAGTATTTGTCAAAATCTTGATTCTATCCGTCCTTGGCCCGGACTTACTACTTTGATTCAAGTTAAATCAGAACGTCAAGTATTTACCCATAATGTCATTGAAGTTACTACTGAAACTCGTTATTATATTTCTTCATTGAGTTTAACAGCCCAAGAATTTGCTAAACGTATCCGTGGATATTGGGGTGTTGAGAATAAAGTCCACTATGTTAGAGATGTTACTCAAGGTGAAGATAGATCCAGAATTCGCACTAACCCTCTCCCTAAAATTTTTACCATAGCGCGCAATTTTACACTCAATTTATACCGTGAAAAAATGTTTAAAAACATGGCACAAGCTCAACGAATTTGTTCTTTTAGTCTAGACACGCTTAAGCAACTTTTTAGAATGAAATAGCCCTGAAGACTCCTTGATATATCTTGGTAAATAGCTCTAACACTGGCTGACTTAAATTTTCAGCGACAAGGTTAATATCATAGTATTTAGGAAATAGTGAACTCAGTTTCATCCCCTCGAATAAGGCAATATAAGCAGCGATTTGATTAATTACTGCTTGAGAATATTTGCTGGCCAGTAAACTGAAGGATACATCATGGTAAAAAACTTTCGTTGAAAAGTTGAAGTTATCTGCACCATAGATAATGTCCAAATGATTCTCGTGAATGTTTAATTTATTAATTTTAATGGTTTCAATTTTATTTCAAATTTGGTAACCAATTTTTTGCACAATCCAATAGTGACTTATGGTTTTTGAAAAATGATCAAATTTGTTTTTTGCTTAAAGCTAAATTGATTAGTTTCTGGCTTCAAATACTCTAGTATTTTTTCTTTAAATAATGAAAGGACATCAACCGAACTATTAAGAATACATTTTTTTAAATAAACTTCTAGCAAATCTCGATATTCACCATCAATTTCATGGTTATACTCAAAATCAATTACATCATACTTTACTTGAATTACATCTAAGGCTTTTTGGATATCTTCTGCTGTTATAAATCTTTGATAGTTATTCGGCTGTTCGTAATTTTCTATATAAAAATTATATAATTGATGGTAACAAGAATCTGAACTTGCTTGATACATCAAAAAAATACCACTGGGTTTGAGCAATGTCCTAATATGCTGTAGGATATCCTGAATTTTATTAATGTCTACAGTATAAAATGAATGAATTGCCCAAATAAGATCGTAGTAGCTACTTTTGGGAATTGCTGTTTCAATAGTTTCTGTAGAAGATAAGAACCCTTGATTTGCCTGAAAGTGTTTTAATTTATTCAACACTGAACTACATTGATTCAGACAATAGTCTGAAACATCTAGCAAATCAGATGATAGCTTGAGTTCACTATCAATTTTCTTATCTAATAAATCTGGTAAAAATCCTGTTCCACAACCTATATCTAAAAGTTTTATCGTATCACTTCCAAATGAATCAATTATTTGTAAAAATCGATGATTATTAACAAGATATTCGTAATCTATCCAAGTAATTTTGAACCAATATTCTAGATCTAGATTACTTTTTTGATAGTAGTCTTGAGAAGGATTGAGATTGTCACTGTTTTGTTTCATGGCTGTTTCAGATGTAGGATATATAGCAATTATCATAGCTATGAGGTACACAATTTCTGGATTTTAGGGAACAGGGAACAGCGATGCAGCGCGGTCTTGGGAAGGCAGCGCGGTCTTGGGGGTTCCCCCCATGAGCGACTGCCGTGGTTTCCCCCATGAGCGACTGCATCAAGACGGGAACAGGGAACAGAGAAGAGGGAATTGGGAATTGGGAATAGGGATGTGCTGCATCAAGAGGTGCGACCCGTGGCGAATTTAATTCTTAATGGGTCAAGCGCACCTAACAGGGAATCAAAGTTAAAGAAGACTGTACCTCATAACTGCGAGAAACGCTATATTTTTTTTTGCTACTAACTAACTTAAGGCGGGATGGTGGAGCGGCCCACCGTCCCGTTAGAGTTTTACCACTTTAAGCGGATACCCTTTCTTTTTCAATATAAAATAAAATTCCGGAGTGTGGAAGCATTATTTCTCCCCCCTCCATCTTTTGCGAACTCGTGCCAAAGTAGTCTAGGAGCAGTCGCAATTGTAAGGGTGAAAAAAATTCCGTGTTGGCACCAACTATAAAATTTAGTAACTGTTTCCCCAATTCAGACTCTTTGTCAAAACATTTTGTAATGTTTGTTGTAAAATCAATTTTTTCTTGACGAAACGGTAAATTTATTTCAGTTAGTAGTTCCTTTACATCATCGCTAAACCACGGATAATTTCCGTATAGTCGCTGAGTTGCATGGTAAAAAGGTTCATTCAGTAACTGTCTTTTAGCTACCCCTAAAATTACCATTCCTCCTTCCCGGATAAGTTCGTAAATTTTCCGAAATAAGGTTTTAATGTCAGAAAAGTAGTAAAGGGAATGAATTAACAGTATGATATCAAAACCTTGACGTGATTGAAAAGATTCAAATCCAACAGGATTAATTGTAAAATTAAATTTACCGGTGTGATCTATCCTGATTTTATCACACCATTCTTGTGCTTTTACACATTCTGCTTCGTTGGGATCAATGCCGACGAAATGGATAGTTTTGTTTAGAGAAAGAAGCTTTTCCAAAAAAGGTTTCTCAAACAATCCGCTCCCACAACCGATGCTAAGGATGCTGTAATCTTCTTGTGAAGACATCTTATCGTCTATAGTCTGAAGTGTCGCTTCAAGCATCATCTCTTGTTCGTTCTGCTGACTGCGATAGGCAACTTGGCCATCCATATATTCTTGGTCGTTGAGTTTGACTATCTGTAGTCTTGGATCTGAGAATAAATATGCGATCGCAGATTTTTGCAGGCTCTCCAGGGTGCCTACTGAATCATAAAACCCATCGGTCAAACTCTCATTTGTTAATGTCATCTATTTTTATTTTTTGTGATTAATACATCTAATTTTAAGTGCATCAAGACCAGGATCCCCCATCCTGCGGTTATGTTTTACGGGGGTTTCACCCACTCGCGCTTTGCATTAAGACGCCGTTTTTCTGTTAGACCACTCAACTTCTCAAAATTAGTGATGAATTCATTATCTCATATGTGGTGCTCAAGTTAACCTTGCTTGTAAATATCACACTATTGCTTATTTGTCAATCTAATTTAGATTAATTTAGATAGATGGGTTTGCCCTGCCCTCAGAATCGACAAAGTATAGCTAAATCCCTGGGTTCGCTGTCCAAAGTAAGAGCTATTCAAAACTGGTAAAAATTATGGTACTCTTAACCGGTGCTAATCAGATCATGTCTTAATCAGTATAAAGTACTGTTTTTGGAAAACTGTTTTTGGAAAACAAAATTTAAAAGAGTATTATGTCAACAACTTTTCAAGAGACCACAGAGAATCTGAGATTCAGTGAGGATCGCCTGGAAATTAACTATCTCGGGAGTGCCAACCTGCCTACTGCAACAGATGATGGCAAAGATATCATTAGAGGATTAACCCAAACGCCTAAATCTTTGCCACCTCGTTACTTTTACGATGAAAAAGGCTCCCAATTATTTGAGCAAATCTGCGAATTACCGGAATATTATCCCACCCGCACAGAGGCAGAAATATTACAACAGTATGCTGTAGACGTTGCCCAATTGACGGGAGCTTGCGAATTGGTGGAGCTGGGTAGTGGCAGCTCTACCAAGACTCGCTTGTTGTTGGATGCCTATGAAAGTCAGGGATATCCGTTGCGCTATGTTCCTATTGATGTCAGTGGGGAGATTCTTGAAGAGAGTGCCAAGCAGCTGTTGCTGGATTATCCCAAGTTAAAGGTTCAGGGTCAGGTGGGAACCTATGAACACGCCCTGAGCCAATTAACTCCAACACCATTACCTAGTCGGATGGTTTTCTTTTTGGGTAGTAGCTTGGGAAATTTTGCTCCTCAACAGTGCGATCGCTTTTTTGAGAAAATGATAGGTTTACTAGCACCAGGAGATTACTTTTTGCTGGGCATTGACTTACAAAAACCCAAGCAGATTCTGGAAGCTGCCTATAACGATACTCAGGGGGTGACTGCGGCATTTAACCTGAATATGCTAGCACATCTGAACTGGCGTTTCCAAGGAAATTTTGACCTGGATCGGTTTACCCATCAGGCGATTTATAATCAATCGGAAAGTCAGATTGAGATGTATTTACATTGCCAGCAGACCCATGTTGTGCGCTTAGCCAGCCTAGATTTAACGGTTGAGTTCCAAGCAGGAGAAAGCATCCTTACAGAAATTTCTCGCAAATTCAATTTGGAGCAGATGCAGCACTATCTTAAAGGTCGGGGACTAAACACAGTTCAGGCTTGGACTGATACCAAGCAATGGTTTGGTTTACTCCTGTGTCAGATACAGGGTGTGTAATCGACGTGTAAGCTATCAGCTATCAGCTATCAGCTATCAGCTATCAGCTCTCAGCTCTCAGTTATCAGTTATCAGCTCTCAGTTATCAGCTAAAGGCTGACCGCTGACCGCTGACCACTGACCACTGACCGCTGACCGCTGACCGCTGAGCGCTGAATATACACACCCCTAAGTTTAAGAATAGTATTTGGCACTCAAACCATGGATACTCTCCAATCTACTCAATTCCCTCGCCTTGACACCTGTAGTCGCGAATCTATTCTCAATTACTTTAAAAATTCATGGGAACTCGAAAATGTTCTGATGAAAAGTCTGGTTGGGGAAGAAACATTCTATATCAGTCCCGATCCATTAAGAAACCGTCTGATTTTCTATTTGGGTCACTCCGCTGTCTTCTACATCAATAAATTCCTTAAGGTTGGGTTATTGGATAAACCCATTAATCCTAACTATGAAATCCTGTTTGAGATTGGTGTGGACCCGGAAACTCCTGAAGAACTCGATCAAGCAACCAAAGATATCCACTGGCCGAAAGTGGAAGAGGTTTGGCGCTATCGAGATCAAGTGTATGGGGTGATTATAGAAACTATCGAAAAGACTCCTCTGAATCTGCCAATTCATCAAAATCATCCTCTTTGGGCGCTGATGATGGGAATTGAACACAGTCGCACCCACTTTGAAACCTCTTCGATGCTGATCCGACAACTGCCTGTAGAGCGGCTTGAACGTCCTGACAGCTGGAATTATGCTGTTTCTAATGGCAAGGTTTCCAAGAATGAAATGCTCCAAGTTTCTGGGGGTTCGGTAGAACTTGGTAAACCAGAAGATTATCCTACCTATGGCTGGGATAGTGAATATGGCAATCGTTCGGTGGAGGTTAAACCGTTTTTAGCCAGTGAGTATCTGATTACCAACGGAGAATTTCTGGAGTTTGTGAATGATAATGGCTACGATAATCCAGATTACTGGGATAAAGAATCCTGGATGTGGAAGACAACCTATAATATCAAGCACCCTAAATTCTGGATACCTACTAATAGTGGCTACAAGTATCGAGCCATGTTTGACGAGATTGACCTTCCTCTCGATTGGCCCGTTGAAGTGAATCACCATGAAGCCATGGCTTACTGTCGTTGGAAGGGTAAAGGGATTCGTTTGATGAGTGAAGCGGAGTGGAATCTTGCCACTGCTGGCAGGGATGAAAGTAGCACAAATTTCCAGCAAGACCCCTTTGCGATACAGGATTACAATCTAAATCTCAAGTTTGGCTCACCTAGTCCAGTGGGTATGTTAGAAACTGCTAAAAGTCCTGCTGGACTCTATGACTTGCGGGGGAATGTATGGGAGTGGCTGAGTGATGACTTCAAGCCGCTAGCAGGATTCAAACCCCATCGGCTCTATGAAGATTATTCTGCTCCCTTCTTTGATACCCAACATAACATGATGCTTGGTGGTGCTTGGGTGACTACTGGAACAGAAGCATCTACATTCTATCGTAACTGGTTCCGTCCCTACTTCTACCAACATGCTGGGTTTAGAATTGCGGTTTCATAGCTTTTTGTTGTAAAAAAAGGTGTAAGCATATGCGCTACTTGAGATGCTACTTGAGGTGCTATCAGCTATCAGTACCGGACCTGTGGGACTTCTTTTGAGATTGAGTTAAATAACACAAAAATAACAAACTATGGACTATCGCAACATCATCACCATCGAGCCGGGTAAACGCAGTGGTAAACCCTGCATAAGAGGCATGCGCATTACCGTCTACGACATTTTATAATATCTGGCCGGGGGAATGACAGAAGCAGAAATTCTAGAAGATTTTTCTGAACTAACCTCCGAAGATATCAAAGCCTGTCTTGCTTTTGCAGCAGAGGGTGATAAAAAGTTATTCGTGGTATCTTTGTGAAACTTCGTGTACAAAATGTCTATAGAAAGGAGCGCTTTTATGATGTCATGGAGAATGATGAAGTAAAAAACGAATATTAGAAGCAGGCAATTTCATCAATAATAATAAATACAGTAGTAGTTGAAGTAGAACCAGGTAAATCAATCCTTCTACTTGGGTCAATGGTAATTAATAGAGCGTGGAGAGTAATATTATCCTGATCCTAATACTAACCTCAAGACTTCTTTAGAAATCTGGACTTATAAAGTTAAAGAAATTTAAGCCTTAATAGATACTGAAGTCCAGCAAATAAAACTTCATGGCAGCGGACGAGGACTATTAGAATAGAAAGGTACGCTCGACTTGACCGGAGTGTTTTATGGTTTCATCAGAACTAATCTCGACCTTGAGAGAACTGAGTCGCTCAGACAAGTTCCATATCATACAGATTCTGATTTCGGAACTAGCCCAACAAGAAACGGATTTAATTAAACCTGACCAGTCTTACCCAGTGTGGTCGCCTTATGATGCGGTTGAGGCAGCGGATACAATGTTAAAAGTTCTACAGGCTGCCAAAGCTCAAGATCATGGGTAATCCTGAACGATATCCAAAAGACCTAAAAACGGCTCTGCCAAGAGACCCTCACCAACCACGAATATAGCGCAGGAATTCTCGCCTAAAAGTTATCCGCGTCAGTCAGGATTCTGGTCATGGCTTTGATCACTCATACGGGAACGCTTACCTCGAAAATACCAACGATACCAATGCTTAGCACTGCGAATCGCTAACCACAGTAGCAGTAAAGCGATTAATCCTCCTTGTTCAGGAGCATCAAAAGCCAAAATTATCAAAACTACGCACAGAAAATCCTGAAGAAAAACTACCCACAGAGGCAAGCCACGCAAACGGTAGAACCATCCTACTTGAACTAACTGGAGTACGAAGGCTAATAAGCCGCCGACAATACCGACTACCCAGACAAATCCCGTTAGTTCTTCGGCAAACTGAGTTACAGCAATACCAAGAATTGCTCCCACTAGAGGACTCAAGACTAGCTGAACTATTTGTAAGACTCGCTGTCCTAATAGATTTTTGGAGGCAAATAGCTCCACCAATGACCAAATTGTCAAGATAGTCAGCAAGACTGGGGGATGAATCTGTGAGAGTAACGGTACCTTCGACCAGAGTTGGTCACTGTGGAGCAAACCAATCACCAACAGGGGCAGGGCAATTCTCATTCCTGCCGCAGCGGAAGCTGAGAGGGCGGCGAGGAGTGCAATCATGAGCGTCGTGACTTTGGCAAGAGGTTTACTATAAACCAGTCAAGCTTAGCATAATGTAACAAAATATACAGTTTTTCTGTGATTAAATTAAATAACCAGGACTGGGTAAATGGTAAATTTTGTTAGCTGGAGAAATAAGGCCATGTCTGAGTCATTATTTGCTGATGCCAGTAAACGATTGCATAAATCACTGAAATATGTGTCAATTTCGGAGGATGCGATCGCACGCTTAAAATATCCCAAATCTAGTTTGAGCGTTTCCATCCCAGTCCGCATGGATGATGGCTCGTTACAGATGTTTCAGGGCTATCGGGTTCGCTATGACACCACCAGGGGACCAGCAAAAGGGGGAGTGCGCTATCATCCCAATGTTTGTTTAGATGAAGTCCAATCCTTAGCCTTTTGGATGACCTTTAAATGTGCTACCTTAAATTTGCCCTTCGGGGGTGGCAAAGGGGGAATTACTCTAAATCCTAAAGCCTTATCGAAGCTGGAGTTGGAACGCTTAAGTCGTGGTTACATCGATGCGATCGCAGATTTCATTGGGCCTGATATTGATATTCTCGCTCCCGACGTTTACACCAACTCCATGATTATGGGTTGGATGATGGATCAATACAGCGTCATTCGCCGTCAAATCAGTCCAGGGGTCGTCACAGGTAAACCCTTGGCCTTGGGAGGGAGTGTTGGTCGCGATACCGCTACCGCTACTGGCGCGTTTTTTGTGATTGAATCCATTTTGCCTAAATTTGACCAGCTGCCTCAAAATACCACCGTAGCCGTGCAAGGATTTGGTAATGCTGGTGCTGTCATAGCGCAACTGTTAGCTAAAGCAGGCTATAAAGTTGTGGCTGTCAGTGATTCTCAAGGGGGTATTTATGCCAAAAAAGGCTTAGATATTCCCAGTATTCGCCAATATAAAACATCGAGTCAAGGCATTAAAGCCGTTTACTGTAAAGGTAGCGTTTGCAATATTGTTGAGCATGAAGTCATTACTAATCAAGACCTTTTAGCCTTAGATGTGGATGTCTTGATTCCTGCTGCTTTGGAAAATCAAATCACTGAAGAAAACGTTGATAATATCAGAGCAAACTATATCTTTGAAGTAGCGAATGGACCAGTAACCTCGACAGCTGACAATCGTTTGGAAGAAAAAGGCATCTATGTTTTTCCTGACATTTTGGTTAATGCTGGAGGTGTCACCGTTAGCTATTTTGAATGGTTACAAAACCGGAGTGGACACTATTGGAAGCTCGATGAAGTCCATCAGCGTCTGAAAGAAAAAATGGTGGAAGAAACTGAAACAATTTGGTCACTTTCTCAGGAACTAGCAGTTTCCATGCGCACAGCTGCTTATGTTCATGCTTTGAATCGCCTGGGAGACTCCCTGGATGCTAAAGGAACTAGAGATTATTACTGTAAATAAATCCGAAAGGGGTGCATCTCCTAAAAGCTGTTTGAGCTGGTGGGTGGAATGGGCATCTTGGTGGAACGGGCATCTTGGTGGAACGGGCATCTTGCCCATTTCATTCCCGGACAGAATGTGCCAACACTGGCTACTAATAAAATCAGGGTGAGCGGCTTCCTAACCTACCCTACGCCACATTTACCTTAAATCTCGGAATTCATCTCCCGCCATAATCTCTGATTTGGCGGTGAGATGAATTCCGACCAATAAAAAAGAATGCAGTATCTATGTTTATCAGGGTTTGTTTATGATAAAATTTTATCATGATTGTACGCGAAGCTAAATTATTAAACGGTTCTCAGTCTCAATATGCAAGACTTGACTCAGCTATAAGGACTGCACAGTTCATTAGGAATAAGGCAGTTAGACTATGGCTAGACGAGCCAGATGTGGACAAATCTCGTATCTCTCGTTTATGCAAAGAGTTAGCCCAACAATTCCCTTTTGCTAAAAAGCTTAACTCAATGGCTCGTCAAGCTTCAGGAGAAAGGGCTTGGAATTCAATATCTAGCTTCTATCGTCGTTGTCGTGAAGGAGCCAAAAACAAAGGTTATCCTCAGTTCAAAAAGTATTCTCGTTCAGTTGAGTATAAAACCTCTGGCTGGAAACTTTCAGAGGACTGTTTAACCATTAATTTCACTGATGGATTTAAAGCGGGTCGGTTTTCTCTATTCTGTAATCATCAAACCAGAGAGGACTTATTCAGACTTAAAATTAACCGGGTACGAGTGGTTAGACGGGCTGATGGATATTATGCTCAATTCTGCTTTGATGCCAGTCGCTTTGAAGCGGGAAACTATACTGGAAATGTTGTCGGTATTGACTTAGGGTTGAAGTATTTCTACAAAGACCAAAATGACAATTCTGCCATCTATCCCAAGTATTTAAGACAAGCTGAGAAGCGGATTAAGAAACTACAGCGGCGGCTGTCAAGAAAGTTTGTCAAAGGCAAGAAGCCTCAATCAAACAACTACCACAAAGCCAGAATTAGACTGGGTAAAGCACATTTGAAGGTTCAAAGGCAGCGTAAAGACTGGGCAGTGAAGTTAGCTCGGTGCGTAGTCCACTCTAACGATGTGGTTGTCTATGAAGACCTCAAGATACAAAACATGGTCAGAAATCATCACTTGGCTAAGTCAATTTCTGATGCTTCGTGGTATCAATTCACTCAATGGTTAGACTATTTTGGGAAAGTTTGGGATAAAACAGTGATTGCTGTTGCACCGAATTATACATCTCAAGATTGTTCACATTGTGGTCATCGAGTGAAGAAATCTCTCAGCACTAGAACTCATCAATGTCCTAAATGCCAGACAGAAATTTGCCGTGATACAAATGCAGCATTAAACATTTTAAAGAAGGGCATGAAGATTCTAGGCATTGAGTGGAATACAGGTACTGAAGGGCATTCAGGAACCTCCGAGTATTCGGGAACGCTTGAGGAGACTACCACCTCTGCTGTAGATGGGCAACCTGAAACAGTAAGTGGTGTCGCTGAGTCAAGAATCACTGTTTGTGAGAATCCCGCGCTGTAATCTCTGATTCAGCGCCGGGAGTATGTCAATATAGCATTTCCAAATATATCATAAAAACTTATCACCAATCTAGTGATAAATCATGATCAAATATTTAATGGTTTGCTAATTATAACGTTTGAGACTTTTATAATTTTAGGAAGGGCGTTATCTAGTTAGCGATCGCATACAGCCCAGCAGAGCATATCGCCAACTTTTACAGACAACGATCAAAGGTTAATTTTCCCTCTGGTATAGAAAGGCAAATTACCAAATAGCAATCACAGCAAGACCTTGGGGCTTTGATTAAAAATTATCAACAAATCCTTGACAAACCTCTTTTATTCAAAAGCACCTCAAATACCGTGCGCTATGGACATAAGCTGAATACTTACTTCCCAGGTAGCAGCCAGATCGATCTGATTGAAGATAGAAAACAGCTGATAGCTGACGTAGGGAGTAAACCCTAGAGTCAAGTTTTGTATGATTTAAGTTAAGTCTGCTAACTTAATCCTCTTGAATGCCATGACTGACAATGTTCTTGACGTCCGTAATCTGAAAGTCCAATTCCAAACCGATGTAAAACAGGTCACAGCCGTTGACAGCATTGACTTTCAACTGCGTCGAGGACAAACCCTAGGGATTGTGGGGGAGTCAGGCTCTGGGAAATCAGTCACGTCTTTGGCCATAATGGGTTTGATCCCCTATCCTGGTAAGGTTACCAATGGCGAGATTTATTTCCGACCCTCAACTCGGGAAAAAGGGGTGGATTTACTAGGGGTGAGTCCTGATCAAAAACAGTCCTACCGGGGTGGTCAAATCTCAATGATTTTCCAAGAACCGATGACCTCCCTTAACCCAGTGTATACCTGTGGGTTTCAACTGACAGAAGCGATTCTGCAACACCAGGATGTTTCCCTAAAAGAAGCAAGGCGTCAAGCCATGGCTCGTCTTCAAGAGGTGAAGCTACTCCCTAGCGACCAACAATTGAGGGAGACTTTTCTAGAGGAATTCCGTCGGGAGAACCCTGGTCAAGCTATACCGGGGGAACGGCTAATTAATCGCCACATTAACCAGCAAAAACGGGAAATTTTAAAGCGCTATCCCCATGAACTGTCTGGTGGTCAATTGCAGCGGGTCATGATTGCGATCGCAATTTCTTGTAACCCTGATGTGTTGATTGCTGATGAACCCACTACTGCTCTCGATGTTACCGTACAGGCAACCATTCTGGATTTGCTGAGGGAGTTACGGGATACCCGAGGGATGTCCATGATTTTTATTACCCACGACTTAGGCGTGATTGCGGAAATTGCTGACAGCGTAGCGGTGATGTACCAAGGCAAAATTGTGGAAAGGGGTGATGTCTGGAAAATTTTCTCTGAACCAAACCATCCCTACACCAAGGGATTATTAGCCTGTCGCCCAACTCTCGACCAAACTATAACATACCTACCGACTGTTTCTGACTTCATGGAGGTGGTAACTACTCCTAGTGGAGAACAGGTGATCCGAGAAAAATCAAAAGGGTTGAATGTTGACCGGTTCCAGCTTCAAACTTCGTCAGATAACCTACCCTACGGGAACGCTAAAGGCGAACAACCTTCAAGCTTCCAACCTTCAAGCTTCCAACCTTCAACCTCCCAACCTTCAACCTCCCAACCTTCAACCAAACAACCTTCAACCTTCAACCAAACAACTACACCACCATTAGTTTCGGTTCGTAACTTACAGGTAGGCTTTCCGATTCGAGGCGTATTTGGCGGGACGAAACGCTATATGATGGCAGTCAATGGAGTATCCTTTGATGTTTATCCCAGTGAAACCTTGGGCTTAGTGGGAGAATCCGGTTGTGGCAAATCTACCTTAGCACGAACATTGCTGCGCTTGATTGAACCCATGGGTGGAGAAGTAAACTTTGATGGTAAAGAGATTACCACCATCAAGGGTATGGGTTTGCGGCAATTACGCCGTGAAATGCAAATTGTGTTTCAGAATCCCTTTAGTTCCCTCGATCCACGACTAAAGATTGGGGAAGCAGTGATGGAACCCCTATTGATTCATGATGTTGGGGGTAATAGTAAGGAAAAACGCGATCGCGTGGCTGAGTTGTTGGAGCGAGTAGATTTAAATCCTGACTGGATGAATCGCTATCCTCACGAATTTTCTGGAGGTCAGCGCCAGCGGGTATGTATTGCTAGGGCACTCGCTCTTAATCCTAAGTTTATCATTTGTGATGAATCCGTTTCTGCTCTAGATGTTTCTGTACAGGCACAGGTTCTGAATTTGCTCAAACAATTGCAGGAGGATTTCGGCTTAACCTATATCTTCATTTCCCATGACTTGAGTGTAGTCAAGTTTATGAGCGATCGCATTATGGTAATGAACCAGGGCAAAATTGAAGAAATTGGTCCCGCTGACAATATTTATCGAGAACCGCAGCAGGATTATACTCGTCAGCTGATTGCTTCTATTCCCACTGGTACTCTTGATCGGATTCAACAGCAGCAACACAGACGACAAGCTATGGAAATACCTGAGATTAGTGATCCATGGTCTGTTAATTCTGAGATTAGTGATCCATGGTCTGTTAATTAAGGGAAAGGTTATTTTTTTTAATTCAAAATTTAATTCAAAATCCCAACTTAAAAATTCAAACAGGTATAGCCTTATAATTTTTAATTGTTGACAACGGATACAAGCCCCTGAATTAATTTCAGGGGTATTTTTGAATTTTGAATTGATAATTTTGAATGGTCGCAAAGCAATCTACCTTCCTCCCAAATTAGTTTTTTAAGTTTTTTAACGTTTTTGTATTATTTTAGTGTTTTATGTTATTATGAAAGTAAGGAGATAAGGAGATAGAAAGAAGCCAGCGCAAAGTTTCCATGGCAAACGCTGGCTTCTGGCTCCTCCATTAACACAAGGAGATACATCCTATGCTAAAACCATTTCACCCTGATGGTGAGGCTCACCCCTACCAACAAACGGTGGAACAGGCTTCGACGCTGTTTGCCAAGCTGTTTGCCACAAGCTGTCAGTGGCGGATTTGCCATCTCATTTTGCGGCTAGCGCTATACTTTTGGAGTTCACCAGCCATCACCGTACTAGCCTGTGAACAAGACTTAGAAACTCTAGCAGTAGAGGAAGCTTTATGAAAAAGCCCCGTCCTCTAACCGAAAAAGACCAAGCCTTAATCCAGCGCTACAGTAACTGCAAATTGGGGATGACACCACAACAGTTTTATCGAAAATGGTTAGTGACTTACGAGGTCATCGCCTGTATTTGCTCCCGTAGCGAAGGCACAGTACAGCGCTGGTTTGCCAGAGGTCACAACTATCGCTCTCCGATGGCAATTGATTTGTACCATCTGGCCATAATGGATTTCCTTCTGGAGCATTTTGAAGAAATTCCTGAAGAACTCAAGAATTTCCTGTGTCCACCACATTAACAAGATGGAGATATCCGGAGATGGGCTCAGAATCGTCTTTATTTCTTTGATATCCAGATAGCATCGGTATTTTCAGGCTTGGGTAATGGTAATGGTAATTGTGATTACTCTCGTACCATTACCCATTACTAAAAAAAATACCAATGGTTCAAAGTAGGACTACACAGAGATTTCTAGGGCTATGAGACATAATTGTTATTTTTATGTCCTATTTTGTTTTAATTATTAAGGGTAGAATAAATTTTTGTTGCTAATATACTACGTAATACTTGGAAACTATCAAGTGTTAAGGGTTTAGTTAAGTGGTTATTTTTATCATGTAATATCACTTTAGGTAGAAAATTTTAGGATTTTTATTCTCTACTACCTACTTACTACTCCCTAATACCTTTGCTAAGGGCTAGTTTAACTAGCAAGTAAGTTCAATCAATTACCTAGGAGTATTTTTTCAATGTCAGACCTGAACAATCCAGAAGAAAATTCCCAAGCAGTTCCCTTTTTTGCCCGCTACTTGGAGGGACAATTTATTGAAGACTTATCTAAAGAAGAAATGGAAACTGTCAAAGGTGGTACTATATTGCCTATTCGCAGTCTTACCAGAAAGTACCCATCTGATCGGGAAGATTGGTCGGGGGTAACCTTTAAGTTTCGAGATGATATAATAGTTGAGACTCAAAAGTACCCATCTGATCAAGAAGATATATAGCAATCCGTGTAATATTTTCAGACCGGGGATATCTGGAAAATGGGGAAGAATCTACCCAGATCCTAACTTATTTATTTTAGGTTTCAATTAAAAATTTTCGCCAATTTGGCGTTACAGCTAGGGAGGCATGGCTTTTAATAGATTTATAGGAAAATAGTTGTGTCTATTCATGGGTCTATTCATGGATATACTCATACTTAGCCACATCCTATCTCCTATTTCCCCACATCTTATTTATCCACTAGGAGTTTAAAGCCATGTCTAATATGGACAAACCAGAAGAAAATTCCCAAGCAGTTCCCTTTTTTGCCCGCTACCTAGAAGGGCAATGGTGCGAAGAGCTATCTGAAGAAGAAATGGATGATGTTAGAGGCGGTCGCGGTTTTGCGATGACACGGAAGTACCCCTCTGATTGGGAAGATAGTGTCGGATGCTTTACTCGGAAGTACCCCTCAGATCACGAAGAGGGTGGTGGTGGTCCAGTCATGACTAAGAAGTATCCCTCAGATCACGAAGAGGGTGGCGGTGGTCCAATCATGACTGAGAAGTTCCCATCGGATCAAGAAGATGGTGGCGGTGGTCCAATTGTGACCCTGAAGTTCCCCTCTGATGAGGAAGATGTTCACCAGAAGTAATATCGTGTCTGGTTGACTATAGCGTTATTTATAACTGCTATAACACAATTAATAAAGGTCAAGAATTCGATGCAGCAGGTAATTACAGCAAAGCTGAAGTTGAACTGCACACCGGAGCAAAAAGAAAAGCTTCGTGCAGTTACTTTAGCCTATCGTGATGCCTTAAACTATACATCGAAATTGGCCTTTGAAAACGGCAAAATTTCCTATGCGGCTAAGTTACAAAAGCAGGTTTACTACGACATTCGAGAACGCTTTAGGTTACCAGCCCAAATGGCATGTAATGTACCTCGACAGGTAGCTGCAATCTATAAAAATATCTGGATGAAAGTAGAGCGTAATGCTACTCACTTAAAATCTGGCATTACCAACAAGCGAAAGGGTTAGATACCCCTCCTAAATTCATAGCTCGAACTTGTACGTTTAGTTACAAGCGTGACTACTCGTTTGTTAAAGGTAAAGCTAGCCTAGTTACCTTAGAAGGTCGGATAAAAGTTGACTACTCCGGATATCAAAAACACTTAGAATTGATTCATTCAGGTATAGCCAAAATAGGTGCAGCAATAATTTGCTATGCTGAAAAAACCAAGACTTACTATTTACTAGTAAGCTTAGAGTTGGAGCTACCCGAACTTAAACCTGAAGCGATTAAACGTGTTGTTGGTGTGGATGTAGGTCAGCGCTATCTAGCCGTAACCTTTGATACGAATAAAACAGCTGGTTTCTTTTCTGGCAAGTCAGTGATTCATAGAGCTAATCGTTACTATAAAACGAAACAAACTCTACAGCGAAAAGGCACTCGTTCGGCTACCAGACGGTTGATAGTCTTGTCAAAACGAGAGAGACGGTTTAACGCTGATATTAATCACTGTATTGCCAAACGTGTCGTGATTTTTGGCTCATTGATTGGTCTAGAAAATATTACCCATAATCCTGATCAAATTAAGCTAATACAACTAGGCCATGAACCATCTAGAAAACTTAGTAAACCCCATATAAATAAAAGGATTTGGGAGTTTACTAAGTTACATTACTTCATTGACTATAAAGCCGTTTTGGGTGGCGCTTTAGCGATTAGAGTTGATGCTGATTTTACTTCCCAGTCATGTCCCCGTTGTGGTCACACCAGTAAAGCCAATCGACCCAATAATGGATTAGATTTTGATTGCATGGCTTGTGGATACAAACTACATGCTGATTTAGTCGGAGCCAAGAATATCGCACTGAGAACGCTCCTCTTGAGGCAAGACTTTGAGAGGACGGGGCGACTTTCAACCGTCCCTGATGTGTCCCAGGATGAAACCAAAACTCTAGACTGAGGGGATTGCCAAAGGCTAGCCTATCTCGGAACTTAGATTGGAGGTGGACTGTAGACACAATCCCTTTGCCAACACCAGGTGTACTCGATGAGAGTACTCGATCAGGCAGGGGTAGTTGAAATAATTACCGATACTATTTCTCCCTTTGCGTCAACTGAGCTTTTAAAACCCGCGATCAGCCCTCAGCGATTAGCTTTGGGCTGAGTGTTATCTATTTAACCGTTATTTATTCGTTATCATTTAGGTATATGAACCGATCTCGTGATATAATTGTCTTGATCACTCACAGTGGTGATTATTTCACTATTGATAGAGTCGCCGAAGCCCTATCAAAACGAGGCGCTAAACCCTTTCGCTTTGATACCGATCAATTTCCCAGTAAGGTGCAACTAGCAGCCGGGATCACTAGCGAAGGACTTAGTTACCAGTTAGACTATAATGGAAACTCCATTAAAACCGAAGACGTGCAGGGGGTATGGATGCGCCGACTCTGGCATCCACAAGTCAGCCCAGATTTAGCTCCCCAATTCCAAGACGCTTGCGTTAGGGAATCATTAGCAACCATTGATGGTTTCTTAGATAATCTCAACCATGCTCGTTGGGTAGATAAGTTAGAACGAATCCGAGAAGCAGAAAACAAACCACGTCAACTCAGAATTGCTAATGAAGTTGGTCTGCTCGTTCCCCGCACTCTGGTCACGAATAATCCAGATCGGATGCGGGGTTTCTTCGCAGAAGTAGGAGGAAAGATGGTGGCTAAGTTGCTTACTCCTCTTTCTTACGGTATGGAAGCTTCTTCTTTTTTCCTATATACCAGCGTTGTGAAAGAAGAAGACCTCCAAGAGGCAGAAATGTTGCGCTATAGTCCGATGGTATTCCAAGAGGAAATTCCTAAACAGCGGGAGTTGCGAATAGCATTCGTGGCGGGAAATTTATATGTAGGAGCTCTCGATGCTTCTCGATATTCTGCAACAACGATGGATTGGCGCTCTGCTAAACCAGAAGACTGTCCTTGGGAACCTGATCAATTGCCCAGTGAGGTTGCCCATGGCCTGAATGCTTTGATGGCAAGGTTGGGACTAACCTATGGCGCTATTGATATGATTGTCACCCCAGACGGTGAGTATGTCTTCCTAGAAGTTAACCCCACTGGCGAATGGGGCATGCTAGAGCGAGATTTGGGTTACCCCATTTCTGATGCGATCGCAGATGCCTTATTGTCTGACGTTGCTAATTAAGGCAAAAGGCAAAAGGCAAGAGGCAAGAGGCAAGAGGCAAGAGGCAAGAGGCAAAAGGCAAAAGGCAAAAGGCAAAAGGCAAAAGGCAAGAGGCAAAAGGCAATAATAAAGATGTTTTTAAGGCAATAATATCTCCCCTTATTAAGGATATATAGTCAAAAAATACTGTACATCATAAGTGCTATCAACGCTATAAAATAAAAAAAATTACTATAAATCATGATTTATTTATGTTTGGAATTACCTAGTTTAATCTATCATAACTTAGATGTTGAATACTGCAATATATAACTAATTTAGTTTTTTTGATTGTAGGGTATTAATTAGGAATAATTAACTTGGGAAATTTGTGATTTTTACTTTTGGAGCGATACTTAACAATTTTATTCTCCCGACTCCCGACTCCCTATTCCCTATTCCCTATTCCCTACTCCCTACTCCCTACTCCCTACTCCCGACTCCCTACTCCCTATTCCCTATTCCCTTTATTATTAACAATGACAGTTTTAATTATTACCCATAGCCAAGACAACGAAAGCATTCCCCTAGTGGTAAAAGCCATTGAAGAAAAAGGGGGGAAAGCCTTTCGATTTGACACTGACCGATTTCCCACGGAAGTCCAACTAGATGTCTACTACGGTAAGAATAAAGACGGTAAGAATACAGAAAGATTAATCCTAAAGTCTGAGGAAGAAAAGCTAGATTTGCAGGAGGTCTCCGCAGTTTGGTATCGGCGCATTGCCATGGGGGCAAGAATTCCCAGCACGATGGATCCGCAAATGCGGCAAGCCTCTGTACAAGAATCCCGTGTAACCATCCAAGGTATGATTGCCAGTATCGATGGCTTCCACTTGGATCGGGGCTCTGTGATTGAGCAAGCTAAGAATAAGCAGTTACAGCTAAAAGTAGCACGGGAACTCGGGATAGATACTCCTCTTAACCTGACTACCAATAATCCAGCAGCAGTGGTGGAATTTGCCAAAGAATGTGAGTCTGGCATAATTACCAAAATGCTCTCATCCTTTGCCATCTATGATCAGCAGGGAGAGGAGCAGGTAGTGTTTACCAATCCGGTCAAACCGGAGGATTTGGACAACTTGGATGGACTAAGGTTCTGTCCAATGACCTTTCAGGAACATCTCCCTAAGGCACTAGAGTTACGAACGACAATTGTCGGAAAGCAAGTGTTTACTGCTTCGATAGACTCTCAACAGTTTCCAGGTGCTCGTTATGACTGGCGGCGACGGGGCGTTGATTCCCTAAACGCTTGGCAGCCCTATCAGTTGCCCCAAGATCTGGAAGAAAAGTTGCTGAAGCTAATGGATTACTTTGGCTTGAACTATGGCGCGATTGATATTATTTTAACTCCCGATGGTCGCCATGTATTTCTTGAGGTCAATCCAGTGGGAGAATTCTTCTGGCTTGAGCTTTGCCCTGGCTTACCAATTTCCCAAGCTATTGCTGATGTTTTGCTGAACTTAGTGCCACGGCGTTCTTAGTATAGCAAAGGGAGCAGGCAATAGGGAGAATATAGCGCTACGGGCAAGGCAATTCCTGTGTTCACCCAGATACAAACGCTATCTATCATAGTAACATAGGTAAAATAGTTTGTTTATAGTCTGGGTTTAACTTCAGGATAATCTGAGCATGAAAAAGCAATTATTTTATCTAATTAAAATAACATCTACTAGTTTAATTACTTGCGCTTTAGGTCTAGAAATTTGGTATATTTATTTACAGTTAACCCATAGCTCTCTACCAAGTAACCTCTATTATGTATTGTGGCTAGGAAGTATCGCTTTAATATCCCATTTCATTGAAGGTGTAATCGCTGCTTTTAAAGCTGACAGTTGTGATAAAAATCCTATAACCTATGGCATTTATACGTTTTTTGTGGGGTTTGTTGGATTGTGGGAATTATTGAATCCAAGTTCAGAAAGTTCTAGCTATAAATAAACCGTTGTACTGGATTATTTCCCGATATCAAGCAAAAAATGATTAGTGTAACTGACCAATTAGAATTGAGCGACCCTATTTTAGCAAGAGCCATATCCACAGGGCAAACGCATCTTAAGATTATGGTGTGGATGCACCTTAGCTGCATCATCCCATTTCTTCCTAACTAGGGCGCTCTAGCAGATGCGATCGCTAATAGTTCGCTTTTTCCCGACAGGTGGTGCTCGCGCCGCTAAGCTTGAGGCCGTTATAGGTAAAGATCGGACTATACCAATCCTAAATGATTTTGAAGAAAAATGAGATATCATGGAATATAAATTTACCACCATGTTCTCATGACTCTGGAAGAATTTATAGCTAGCAATCGAGACCCTAGAGAGCTAAAGCGAGCAA